>JBIQML010000094.1:0-11502 GCA_044463405.1 Nakamurella lactea
GCTGCCCAGGGCGTCCAGCGACACGTGCGCGCCGCCGTCGGTGACGGAGCACACGGCCGCCGCGGTGTCCGGCACAGCGGAGCCGTCGACCAGGTGCTCCGCGCCGAGCGCCGCCGCCCTGGCCAGCGCCTCGGCCGAGACGTCCACGGCCACCACCCGGGCGCCCAATGCGCGGGCGATCATGATCGCGGACAGCCCCACCCCTCCGCAGCCGTGCACCGCCACCCACTGCCCGGACCGCACCCTGCCGTGCGCCGTCACCGCCCGGAAGGCGGTGGCGAACCGGCAACCCAGCGCCGCCGCGGCGGCGTACTCGAGGCCGTCGGGCAGCCGCACCAGGTTGACCCCCGCGGCCGGCACCGCCACGAACTCGGCGAACGAGCCCGGCATCGTGAAGCCCGGCTGCTGCTGGTCCGGGCACACCTGCGCCTGGCCGGAGCGGCAGTACCCGCACCGGCCGCAGCCGCACACGAACGGCACGGTGACTCGCTCACCAACCGCGAAACCGCTGACGGATTGCCCGATCTCGACGATCTCACCCGCGTACTCGTGCCCGCCGACGTGCGGCAGGGCCACCGGGTCGTGCCCGCGCCAGGCGTGCCAGTCCGATCGGCAGATGCCGGTGGCCCGGACGGCCAGCAGCACGCCGTCGGCGGGACACGCCGGGTCGTCGACCGTCGCGACCGTGATGGGCCCGCCGACCGCCGAGTACTGCGCCGCCCTCATGCCGCCGCCCTCATGCCGCCGCCCTCATGCCGCCGAGCCTGTCACACGGGCCCGTCACCCAGACGTCCGACTCGCATGACAGGATCGGCCACGGCCGGCAGCCGCCGGTGCGGGCCGGTGGAGGGAGCGGGCGTGCTGCGGGTGGCGACCCACAACGTCAACGGGATCCGAGCCGCGGTGCGCCGCGGGTACCCCGCGTGGTCCTCGGCGCGTGCCGCCGACGTCATCTGCCTGCAGGAGGTGCGAAGCTCCGACGACCTGGTGCCCGCCGAGGCGATCGCCGGCTACCACGCCGCGTTCCACGCCGGCGACCGGGCGGGCCGCAACGGGGTCGCGGTGCTGAGCCGGCAGCCCCCCAGCAAGGTCAGGGCCGGCTTCGGCTCCGCGGAGTTCGTTCCGCAGGGCCGCTATCTCGAGGTGGATCTCCCGGGCCTGACCGTCGGGTCGTTGTACCTGCCCAAGGGTGACGTGTACGGCGAGAAGTACGCCACCAAGACCCGTTTCATGACGCAGTTCGCGGACTACCTGATTCGGGCACGCCGACGCGCCCGGCGCGCCGGCCGGGAACTGCTGGTGTGCGGGGACTTCAACGTTGCGCATACCGAACTCGACATCAAGTCGTGGAGGAGCAACCTGAAGTCGGAAGGCTTCCTGCCGGAGGAACGGGCCTGGTTCACACAGGTCACCTCGACGGCCGGCTTCGTGGACGTGATCCGGCAGCTTCATCCCGATCGGGATGGCCCGTACTCCTGGTGGTCCTGGCGGGGAAAGGCGTTCGACAACGACGCCGGCTGGCGCATCGATCATCACCTCGCGTCCCGGGGCCTGGCGGCGCGGGCGGTGACGGGAGGCGTCGACCGCGCGCCGTCCTACGCGGAGCGCATCTCCGACCACGCGCCCGTGGTGGTGGACTACGACCTGTGACGGCCCCGCCGCGGCGGTCGGGCACCGCGGCCGCGGTCCCATGAGAGAGTTCTCATCGTGGCGTTACCGACAACTCACCGAGGTCGGCGAGGCTGGCCCGCATGAACCGGTCGACCCTCGTCCTGCTCATCACCGGCCCGCTGGTGGTGCTGGCCGTGTGGTTCGTCACCGCCGCGATGCTGCAACCCAGGCAACCCGACCTCGGGGGCGTCGTGCGGGTGCCGGGCGCATCGGCCCCGTCCTCGGGATCGACGACGCCCACCGTCCCCACGGCCTCCACGCCGTCGACCCGGCAGCACACCGGCACGTCCACGCGCACCACCTCGACCCATCCGGCCCCGCCGACCACCAGCACTCCGGCGACCCGTGCCACCGATCCGACCACGCCAGTTGCCCCGCCCCGGAACGCCGGCGACACCGGTGCGACCGCGGTCACCGGGGCTGGTGCCTGCCCGGCCGGATCCGACCAGGACGACGACGAGGACGACAAGGACGAGCCGGAGGACGATCCCGATGACGGGGACGCGGACGACGACTGGTGTGAGGATTGAGCCGGACCGAGCGCGCCGAACCGACCGATCCGGATGACCCGCCGCACGCACCGGCAACCACCCGGCGCACCGGCCGCCGCCCGGTGATCAGCGCGCGGGCACGGATCATCGGCTGGTGCCTGCTGCTGGTGGCGTTGGCACTCGGGGTGTCGGTGCTGGTGGCCGGCCGGGTGCTGCTCGCCCGCGGCGACAATCGGCTCGCCGCCGAGCTGGTGCACGAGGGGGACAAGCTGCGTGCCTACGCCGCCCTGGCCGTCGATCGCCGCACAGGACAACCGTTCTCGACCGTGGACGGACTGCTCACGGGCTTCCTGCGGGACAACCTTCCGGACCGCGATGAGACGTTCTTCTCGGTGGTGGACGGCCGCGCCGACCACCGCAGCTCCCAGAGACCGCTGGCCCGGCTGGATACCGACGCCGCGGTGGTGACCCTCGTCGCCGCCGCCCCCATACCGACCAGCCGCACGGTCGCCACGCCCGCCGGCCCGGCCATGATCGCGGTGTTCCCGGTGCGGATGGACTCCGATCCGCGCCCGGCGGCGCTGGTGGTGGTGGAGTTCGTCGCGCCGGAACGGGCGGAGGCGTGGTCGGTGATCCGGCTGCTGGCGCTGATCAGCTTCGGCGCGCTGGCGGTGGCCGGCGTGGCGGCCTGGCTGATCGCCGGCCGGGTGCTGCGTCCGATCCGGCAGGTGCGGCGCACCGCCGAGCGGATCAGCGAATCCGACCTGGCCAGCAGGATCGACGTCACCGGCAACGACGACGTCGCCCAACTGGCGCGCACCTTCAACCGGATGCTGGACCGCCTGCAGGCCGCATTCGCCGCGCAGCGCGACTTCCTGGACGACGCCGGCCACGAGCTGCGGACCCCGCTGACCATCGTCCGCGGGCACCTGGAGTTGATGGGCGACGATCCCGCCGAACGCGCCCAGACGGTCCCGCTGTTGCTGGACGAGCTCGACCGGATGCGCCGCATCGTGGACGACTTGATCGTGCTGGCCCAGGCGGACCGGCCGGACTTCCTGCACCTCGGGCCCACCGACCTGGCCGACGTGGTGGTCGACCTGGTCGCCAAGGCGTCGGCGATGGCGCCGCGGCGCTGGCAGATCGACGCCGTCGCTGAGGTGCGCATCCTCGCGGACGGGCAGCGGCTCACCCAGGCGCTGATGCAACTGGCGGCCAACGCGGTGGCGCACACCGGGCCGGACGACGTGATCGCGGCGGGCGCGGCGGTGACGGGCCGCCGGGTCCGGCTGTGGGTGCGGGACAGCGGATCCGGCGTGCCACCGGAGGAGGCGCAGCGAATCTTCCAGCGTTCCGTGCGGGGCGCCGGCAGCCGGCCCGGGGCGGGTGCCGGGCTCGGGCTGGCGATCGTGACGACCATCGCGGAGGCGCATGGTGGCACGGTCACCCTGGACAGCGTGCCCGGCGCCGGCGCCACGTTCACGCTGGACCTGCCGGTGACGCGGGTGCCCGCTCCGGACGACATGGGTGGGCCGCCGTGACGGCCACGGGAGGTGGGAAGGTGGGACGATGGCCAGCATCCTGATCGCAGAGGACGAGGACCGGATCGCCTCGTTCCTGCAGAAGGGGTTGGAGCGCAACGGGTTCACCGTCACCGTCACCGGTGACGGGGAATCCGGCTACCGCCTGGCCGCGTCCGGCGTGTTCGACCTGCTGATCCTGGACATCGGACTGCCGAAGATGGACGGGTTCTCGGTGTTGCGGCGGCTGCGCGCGGAGCGGGTGGAGTTGCCGGTGATCATATTGACCGCCCGCAACGAGGTCGCCGACACGGTGGCCGGCCTGGAGGGCGGAGCCGACGACTACGTTCGCAAGCCGTTCGCCTTCGACGAGGTCCTGGCGCGGGTCCGGTTGCGGCTGCGCACCGAGGGCCGGCCCGAGGCCACCGTGCTGCGCGCCGGCGATCTCTCGCTGGACCTGCGCACCCGGAGGGCGCAGGTGGGGCAGCGGGTGGTGGAGCTGACCACCAGGGAGTTCACCCTGGCCGAGGTGCTGCTGCGGCACCCGGATCAGGTCCTCACCCGGGAGCAGCTGCTTAGCCAGGTCTGGGGTTTCGACTTCGATCCGGGTTCGAACGTGGTCGACGTGTACGTGCGCTACCTGCGCCGCAAGCTCGGTGAGGAGCGCATCCAGACGGTCCGCGGAGTCGGTTATCGCCTGGTACCCGAGCCCGGATCCACCGGCTGACGGCGGGCCGACGGCGGTCCGACCGTCGCTGGCGCGGCGGCTACGACCGGGATGGGACGTGAAACACCCTGGCGGTGACCGTCGCCGCGATCGACTGACCCGGCTGCAGGGTGATCGACGGTGGCCCGCCCTCCGGGACCGTGGAGTGCGGCTCGAGCGCGAATGCGTAGGCGCGGCGGAACCAGGGGAAGTCGGCGGTGCCGTGGAATTCCTGCCACAGCCACAGGAACGGGAACACCTCGAGCGGCCAGCTGACCTCGACGCCGAGTCGATGTCGCTGGTTGATGATCCGGTAGCGGCCCTCCGAAAGCCCGCTCAGGTAGCCGAGCGCGGCACGCCGTTCGGACGCGGGTGGGATCACCGACAGGTCGCAGTCACCGATGCGCGGCCAGCGGCCGATCGCGCCTCCCCGCTCGCCGCCGATCGGTGAGGTCGGATCGGTCTGCAGCGTCGCCGACCCGAGCACGATCCGGGTGCTGTCGTCGACGAACTGCTCGCCGAACGTGGGGTGGTGGCCCCAGGAGAAGGAGGTCGGATCGGGCGATTCGTTGGTGACGACGTCCGCGACGGTCAGGCTGGCGTCCAGCCGATCATCCGACATCACCCCGTCGGCATCGGCATCCGGCGCGCGGTCGTCCGCCCCAGGCTGGCCGACCGTGAGCGTCCTGTGGACGTGTAGCGGCGCCGTCATCAGCCTGGTGGACAGCACCGCCCCGGTGGGCGAGCGACCCTCCACGTCCCAGGCGACAAGGGCTGCCTCGCCATGGAATCCGAAGGGCGCGGTCCGGTGATCCCGCTCCGCACCGGCGTGCGGCAGCAGGGTTGCCCATCCGCCCTGGTAGGCGCGCGTCCACGCCATCCGCGATCCGGTCGGGAACGGCCCACGTCCGCGGGTGGTCCACGGCGGGCTCCACAGCAGCTCGACGGCCTCCCCGGTGGACGGCGACCTCACCCGCATCGACGTGATGCCGCAGCCGTTCTCGGGTTGGACGGTGACGCCAAGCTGCGGGATGGCCAGCTCGATGCTCGCGTCCTGATCGGGCATGCCCGCTCCGTTCCGTCGGCCGCGCGACCGGTGCTGCCGGCGTGCGGAGGTGGGCGAATTGTATCGGCGCGACCCGGCGCCACCCCGCCTGTCGTCCGTGTCGGCGTCGGCGATCGGGGCGTGAGGGGCATCGGGGTACGCGCGGGTCGCTGGCGTCCTGGTGGCGCGTGCGCGCCGCACATGAGGGCCTTCTCATCGGGAGTTCAGCGTGCCGTCATGCGGGGAATTGAAGGTGGAAGGCATACCACCGGAGCACCCCGCGCCCGGGACCGGTCGAAGGAGGAACCGTGCCACTCGCCCCCACCCTGGTCGTCGCCATCGCGGTCGACCTGATCGCCGTCACGATCCTGGCCGGCCCGCTGTACTTCCGCCGTCACCGCCGACGAGACCTGATGCTGTCCTACGTCGCGCTGAACGTCGGCGTACTGGGAGTTTCCCTCGCGCTGTCCGGTTCCCAGGTCGGCGTCGGCCTGGGACTCGGCCTGTTCGGCGTGCTGTCCATCGTGCGGCTGCGCTCCGACCAGATCAGCCAGGCCGAGATCGCGTACTACTTCACCGCCCTGGCATTGGGACTGCTGGCGGGCATCGGCGCCGGATCGATCTGGATGCCGGCCGTGTTCGCCGGGCTGCTGCTGGCGGTGCTGTATGTCGTCGATCACCCGGGACTGCTGCCGGCGCAGCGCCGCAGGGTCGTCACGCTGGACCGGGCCTACCTGGACGAGTCGGAACTGCGGCGGGCGTTGTCCCACCTGGTGCGCGGTCGGGTGCTGCGCATGGAGGTGCTGGAGACCGACCTGGTGCGCGATACCACCGTCGTCGACGTGCGTTACCGAATGGCCGGCGATGGCCGCTCCGCTCCGGCGCCGGGCGCGCCGATCCCGATCCGCGCCCCGTTCGCGGTGCCGGAATCCTGGCCGGCCGCCAACCCGGTTCCGAGTCCGGCAGCCACCCCGGCCCCGAGTCCGGCAGCCACCCCGGCCCCGAGTCCGGTCGGCACCCCGGTCCGGAGTCCGGTCGGCACCCCGGTCCCGAGTCCGGTCGGCAATCCGCCCTCCGGCCCTGCCCCGACCCCGGCCGAGTACCGTCCGTCGTCGAACGGGGTGCCAGCGGGCGCGAGGTGGCGGCGGTGAGGCGGGTCGTCGGCGCCGCCCCGACCCTGGGTGGCATGCGACCCACCGCCGCGGTTCCGCCGGCAGCGGCGACCCCCTCCGCGCACGGCCTGCTTCCCGCGCTGTCCGGCCTGCCCGGCATCGGCCTGGACGAGTTGGTGGACCTCGCCGAGCTGCAGACCCGGGTGGACCGCAAGTACCTGGTCAGCTTCCCGGTGCTGGCGGCAATGCTGGACCAGATCGCCGGTTCCGCCGCCGCGCTGGACATCGACGGCCGCCGGATCTTCGGCTACTCCTCGGTGTACTTCGACACCGCCGACCTGCTCTGCTTCCGCGACCACCGGCAGGGACGCCGCCGCCGGTTCAAGGTCCGCACCCGCAGCTACCTGGACTCCGGCGACTGCCTGCTCGAGGTCAAGGCCGTCGGCCCACGGGGGCAGACGATCAAGCGCCGCACGGCGCACCGCCCGCAGGACGCTGGTCGACTGACCGCGTCGGGGCGGAACTTCGCCGCCGAGATCCTGGATCGGCATCCGGCCGTGCCGGCCCTGCTCCCCAGCGTGGTGACCGACTACCGGCGCCTCACCCTGCTGGACCGGCGGAGCGGATCCCGGGTCACCGTCGACCTCGGTCTGCGGTTCGCCGGCGCCGCCGGCCCGGCCGGCAGCGTCGCCGCACCGGCGGACACCGTGGTGGTCGAGACCAAGTCACCCGACCGCCCCGGCAGCGCCGACCGGGCCCTGCACCTCCTGGGTGCCCACCCCGTCTCGGTGAGCAAGTACTGCATCGGAGTCGCCCTGCTGCACCCCCAGATTCCGGCCAACCGCTGGCACCGCATCCTGCGCCGGCACTTCGATACGGAACCGGAACGATGACCCGTCACCGCTAGCCTGGCCGCCTCACCGGGCCGGCCCCGTAGAATCACACGCCGTGGACCTGCCGCATACCCGCTCATCCCCTCCGAACGGACGGGCGGGATGAGTCCGAGGTGAGCAATCTGGGCGCGGAGATCGCGCTGATCATCGTGCTGATCCTGGTGGGCGGGACGTTCACGGCCGCCGAGGCGTCCCTGCTCTCCCTGCGGGAAAGCCAGGTCAGACAGCTGGCCGCCACCCGGGGCAAGCGGGGCACCCGGCTGGAAAAGCTGGTCTCGGACCCCAACCGGTTCCTCGCCGCGATCCAGATCGGCGTCACCTTCGCCACCATGCTCTCCAGCGCCTTCGGCGCCGCCACCATCGCCGAGAGGGTCGGAGGCTGGCTGGCAGGTCTCGGCATGTCCGCGGGCGTCGCCGACACCCTGGCACTGATCATCATCACGCTCATCCTGGCGTTCATCTCGCTGGTGCTGGGAGAGCTCACCCCGAAACGGCTGGGCCTGCAGCGCAGCGAATCCGTCGCGCTGCTGGCGTCCGGCCCGCTCTCGCTGGTCGCCACGCTGTTCCGTCCGCTGGTGTGGCTGCTGGGCAAGTGCACCAACGGCGTGGTGCGGCTGCTGGGCGGCGACCCGCACGCCAAGGGCGAGGTGATCAGCGAGGAGGAGCTGCAGGGCCTGGTGCAGGCGCACGAATCGCTGACCACCGTCGAGCGGCGGGTGATCTCCGACGTGTTCGCCGCCGAGGACACCCTGGTGCGCGAGGTGATGGTCGCCCGGCCGGACGTGGAGTTCCTGCCCGCGTCCATGACGCTGTCCCGCGCGGCGCGGCACACCCTGGGCATGCCGCACTCACGGTTCCCCGTCACCGGGCGCGATGTGGACGAGGTGGTCGGCGTCGTGCACATCAAGGACATCCTGGCTCCCTCACACCCCCTGGGCAGGGCGGCGACCGTCGGCGACATCGCCGGCCCGGTCTCGGTGATGCCCGGCACCAAGGGGGTGCTGGACGCGCTGCACGAGATGCGCACGGCCGGACAGCCTCTGGCCGTGGTGGTGGACGAGTATGGCGGCACCGACGGCATTGTCACGATCGAGGACCTGGTGGAGGAGATCGTCGGCGAGATGCGATCCGAGGGCGACGAACCCGCGGTGCCCGGCGAGGACACCGTCGGGCCGGTCGGCGAGGCGGACGGGCGGCTGAACCTGGACGACTTCGCCGAGCAGACCGGCGTCGAGCTGGAACCGGGACCGTACGACACCGCCGGTGGGTACGTGATGGCCCATCTGGGGCGGGTGCCGGTGGAGGGGGACCGGGTGCTCGTCACCCGCGGCGGCGGCGACGGCGGCGGCGACCCCGCTTCGGAGGAGGCGGGCGGTGACGGGGGCGACGTGTCGCCCGTGCAACTGGTCGTGACGGCGATGGAGGGCCGCCGGGTCGCCCGGATCGCGGTGCTGCCGGCTGGCCGCGCCCGGATCTCGGAGGAACGCTGAGCACCCGGGCGACCCGGGGTGGGGACACCGCCGGTGCGTGCGGCCCGGCCGGTGCTGGAAGGATCGGGGGCATGTCCGCTGACCCCGTCACCGCCACGAGCAGCCTCGCTGCCCCCGCCACCCCCGCGGCGGCCCCTCGCCGCCCGAGGGTGCTGTCCGGCATCCAGCCCACCGCCGATTCCTTCCACATCGGCAACTACCTGGGTGCGCTGCGCCAGTGGGTGTCCATGCAGCAGACGCACCAGACGTTCTACTGCGTGGTCGACCTGCATGCCATCACGGTCGACCAGGAGCCCGACCTGCTGCGGCAGCGAACACGGATCGCCGCCGCGCAGCTTCTCGCCCTCGGCGTCGATCCGCAGCGATCCGTGCTGTTCGTGCAGTCCCAGGTCCCCGCGCACGTGCAACTGTCCTGGGTGCTGGAGTGCCTGACCGGATTCGGCGAGGCCAGCCGGATGACGCAGTTCAAGGACAAGTCGGCCCGCGGCGGGGCCGACCGGACGTCGGTCGGGCTGTTCACCTACCCGGTGCTGATGGCAGCGGACATCCTGGTGTACCAGGCGGATGCCGTTCCGGTGGGGGAGGACCAGCGCCAGCACCTGGAGCTGACCCGCAACCTCGCGCAACGCTTCAACACCCGGTTCGGCGCGACGTTCACGGTCCCGGATCCGTTCATCATCAAGGAGGTCGCCAAGGTCTACGACCTGACAGAACCGACGGTGAAGATGAGCAAGTCGTCGCCGGGCGGATCGCTGGACCTGCTGGCGGACATCAAGCAGTCGACCAAGAAGATCAAGTCGGCGGTGACGGACACCGGCCGGGACATCGTCTACGACCCGGAGCGCAAGCCGGGCGTGTCCAACCTGTTGACCCTGCTGTCGGTGCTCACCGAGACTCCCGTCCCGGATCTGGAGAACTCCCTCCAGGGCAAGGGCTATGGCCAGTTGAAGGGTGAGCTGGCGGAGGCGTTCGCCGCGTTCGTGACCCCGTTGCAGCGCCGGGTGGCCGACTACCTGGCCGATCCTGCGGAGCTGGACCGACTGCTGGCGGACGGCGCCCGGCGCGCCGGCGAGGTCGCCGACGCGACCGTGCGGTCGGTCTACGACAGGATCGGCTTCCTGCTGCCGGGGTGACCGGAGCGGATCGGACCGACATGGCGCGCGGGGCACACGCACCCTCGGTCGGCAGCCACCGTCACACGGGGTGGCGTCGGGCGATCCCGGTCGGCTGGCGCCGCCTGATCACCCGGGGAAGGGCGGTGTGGCGACGGCTGTCTCCGCGGCCGGGGATCGCTCACCTGGTGCGCGCCCTGGAGCGCTACAACGACCGGCAGGGCAACCAGTTCGCCGCCGCCATCACCTACTTCTCGTTCCTGTCGCTGGTGCCGATCATCATGGTGAGCTTCTCGGTGGCCGGATTCGTGCTGGCATCCCGGCCGGACCTGCTGGTTGCGTTGAAGGATCAGGTCGTCTCGCTGGTGGGGGATTCGTTCGGCGGCGTCATCGACAAGGCCGTCGAGCAGCGCACCGCGGTGGGGATCACCGGGTTGCTGGTGGCGGCGTATTCCGGCCTGAGCTGGATCGGCAACGTGCGGGACGCGGTGCAGGCGCAATGGCGTCCGCACTGGGTGCGCGCCAAGGCGGCGCGGCAGAACTTCCTGATGGACACGCTGTCCGACCTGATCTCGCTGCTCGGGTTGTTGGCGGCCGTGGTGGTCTCCTTCGCGCTGACCGCGATCGGAACCGCGGCCCAGAACCTCGTGGTGGGCTGGCTGGGCCTGGACGACGTCGGGTGGTTGGGCCCGGTGCTCACCGTCGGCCCGTTCGTGCTGGCGATCGCCGCGGACGTGCTGATCTTCGCCTGGGTGTACACGATCATGCCCTACAAGGGATATCGGGCCCGCAGGCGAACGCTGCTGATCGGGTCGCTGGCCATGGCGGTGGCCTTCGAGGTGCTCAAGGCCGCATTGGCCCTGATCATCTCGCGGCTGTCCAACTCCCCATCCTTCGCGGTGTTCAGCACCGTGATCGGGCTGCTGTTCTTCTTCAACCTGGTGGCCCGGGTGTTCCTGATGATCGCGGCCTGGATCGCCACCGGCGCCGAGCAACCGGCGGAGGACAGCGCCGCGGCAGCACCGTCACCGCAGCCGGCGGTGACGGTGCTGCTGCGGGAACCACCGTCCGGGCATCGCATCCGAGCGGCATTCGGCGTGGGGGCGGTGCTGGGCTGGCTGTACGGCCGGCGCCGGAGGCGGTGAGCCGGATATGCCGCGGCGGGCACCGTGCGGGGCGGCGGGATCTGGCACGCCGCCCCGCCCGGGCACGCCCCGTTGACGGTCAGCCCCGCGCGAGGTGCTCTGCGGCGCCCAGCAGTTGCCGGGCTTGCCTGTCGAGGGCCCGGCCGGTGCCTTCGTCGATCGGTCTGCCCGCGAACTCCGCGCCGTCGAGCTGCGCCGAGATGCGGCCGGCCAGCCGGTCCCGCCAGTCGTTCAACGCGATCAGCCGATCCTCGACCCGGGTGTAGGTGCCGTCGCCGCTCGCGCTGCCACTGGCCAGCGCCCTGGTAGACGCGGTC
>JBIQML010000095.1:0-11348 GCA_044463405.1 Nakamurella lactea
TAGAGGAACTCCTCCACCTCGCGGGGGTAGATGTTCTCCCCGCCGCGGATCACCATGTCCTTGATCCGGCCGGTGATGTTGATGTAACCGGCCTCGTCCATGATCCCGATGTCACCGGTGTGCATCCAGCGTGCCGCATCGATCACCTCGGCGGTCTTGTCCGGCTGGGCCCAGTACCCGAGCATCACCGAGTAGCCGCGGGTGCACAGCTCGCCGGGCACTCCGCGCGGCACGGTCAGCCCGGTCGCCGGGTCGATGATCTTGGACTCCAGGTGCGGCAGCGTGCGGCCCACGGTGGAGGTGCGGCGCTCGATGTCGTCGTCGGCGCCGGTCTGGGTGGACACCGGCGAGGTCTCCGTCATGCCGTAGGCGATGGTCACCTCGCTCATCCCCATCCGGTCGATCACCTGCTTCATCACCTCCACCGGGCAGGGCGAGCCGGCCATGATCCCGGTGCGCAGAGCTGAAAGGTCGAAGGTGGCGAAATCATCTAAGCCGAGTTCGGCGATGAACATGGTGGGCACCCCGTACAGCGACGTGCACCTCTCGTCCTGCACGGCCCGCAGGGTGGCGGCGGGGTCGAAGCCCGGCGACGGGTACACCACGGACGCGCCGTGCGAGGTGGCGGCGAGGTTGGCCATCACCATGCCGAAGCAGTGATACAGCGGCACCGGCGTGGCGATGATGTCGTTCTCGGTGTACCCGCAGGCCTCGCCGACGAAGTAGCCGTTGTTCAGGCTGTTGTGGTGGCTCAGGGTGGCGCCCTTGGGGAAACCCGTTGTGCCCGAGGTGTATTGAATGTTGATCGGCTGGTCGGCGTGCAGCGGCATGTCGTCCAGCGGCGCCCGGTCCTTGCCCCGGCCGGCGTCCAGCAGGGCATCGAATTCGTCGCCGATGTGCACCACCCGGCGCAGCTTGGTGCAGCGGGGCGCGACCTCGGCGACCATCCCGGCGTAGTTGCTGGTCTTGAACTGCCGGGCGGTGACGAGGACGCTGATCGACGCCTGCTGCAGCACGAACTCCAACTCGTGGGTGCGGTAGGAGGGGTTGATGGTGACCAGGATGGCGCCGATCTTCGCGGTGGCGTACTGCGTGATCATCCACTCGGCGCAGTTGGGGGCCCAGATGCCCACCCGATCGCCGATCTGCACCCCGTCGTCCAGCAGAGCGAGCGCGAGAGCGTCGGTCTCGGCGTCGAACTCGGCGTAGCTGTAGCGCTTGCCCTGGGCGAGATCGACCAGCACGCTGCGGTCCGGGTACGCGGCGACGGTGCGGGCCAGGTTGCCCCCGATGGTGTCGCCGAGCAGCGGCTTGTCAGCGGTGGCGCTGGTGTAGCTGGGCAGTGCCGGGGGCGCGGCGGTGCTGGCGGTCATGGTGGGCGGCCTCCTGGAGTCATCCTCGTGGTGGATCCATCCTGAACCCGGCGGTGCGCCCGCGCCACCCTCACGGTCGCGGCTGCCGGGGGCCGCTCACGATCGGCCGGCCAGTCGCTCGGTCAGGAATCGGGTGACCGCGCGGCCGACGGAACTCGGGTCCTTCAGCGAGTGGTCGCCGCGGACCGTGACGACCCGGTGGCCCCGGCGGCGAGGCGGCATGCCGAACGGATCACGGTCGCCCTGGACCACCAGGACCGGGACGGTGACGGAGTTCAACTCGTCCAGCCGGGATTTCTCGGGCTTGCCCGGCGGGTGCACCGGAAAGGCCAGTGCCAGCACGGCATCGGCGCTCGCCGCGGCCGCCGTCCGGCATGCCACCCGGGCACCGCTGGAGCGTCCCCCGGTGATCAGCGGCACGGCGTCGAGGTGACGGCGCCGGCGGGCCGCGGCGACCGCGGCGAGGAACGCCTCGTCCAGCCGGGCGGCGGGTGCCGGTGCACGGCGGCCCGCCACCCGGTAGGGCTGGGTGACCCGGACGACGGCGATGCCCAGGGCGAGCGCCGCGTCCCGCGCGGCGATCAGGTCGACCGCGTCGATGCCGCCGCCGGCCCCGTGACCCAGGACGAGCAACCCGCGCGGCACGCCGTCGGGACGGTCGATGTCGATCTGGGCAGGTCCCGATGGGGTGGCGACCGCCGATCTCGACATGCCCGGAATCGTAGGCGGTGTGACGACGGTCGGCCGACGAACCGGAATCTGCCGAGCAGGTCACGGTTGCCGGAGCAGGTGGCTCCGCCCTGCGAGCAGGGCGACGGTGATCGGCCTCGCAGCGCCGGCCGGCAGACCATCCTCGACCGTTATGTATTCGCACGCATGTACGTCCTAGGGGGTAGCATGCGTGCATGACGGCCGCGTACCAACCATCGTTCTTCGATCAGGCCGACGAGCCGACGCTGGGCGCACTGGACGGGATCCGCAGGATCGACCTGTCCGACGGCGCCTGGGTCGATGTGCTGCCGGGCTGGCTCGGCGGATCCGACGTGCTGCTGGACCATTTGCTGCACCAGGTCCCCTGGCGTGCCGAGAAGCGGCAGATGTACGAGCGCGTGCTGGACACCCCGCGACTGCTGTGCTGGTACTCCGGAGAGACCGGCTTCCCGCATCCCGTGCTGGCACGGGCGCGAACGATGCTGTCCGAGCACTACGCGACGGAGTTGGGCGAGGCGTTCGTCACCGCCGGGCTGTGCCTCTACCGGGACGGGCGGGACAGCGTCGCCTGGCACGGCGACCGGATCGGCCGCGGCGCCCGCGAGAACACCATGGTGGCGATCCTGTCGGTCGGATCGCAGCGCTACCTGATGCTGCGCCCCCGCCGTGACTCCGGACCCGAGGTACCCGAGGGGTCCGGCAGCGGCAACCCCGGCGCCAGCGACCGCGGGTCCCGGCGCTCGGTGCGGGTCCCGTCCGGTCACGGCGACCTGCTGGTGATGGGCGGGTCGTGTCAGCGGACCTGGGAGCACGCGATACCGAAGACGTCGCAATCCGTCGGACCCCGGATCAGCATCCAGTTCCGGCCGGCGGGGGTCGCCTGACGGCGCGATGGCGGTGACGGCGCGATGGCGGCGACGGCGCGATGGCGGTGACGGCGCGATGGCGGCGACCCGGCCGCTGCCGGGCGAACGGCCGCCGGTCGAACATCGGCGGCCGCCCGCACTGCCTCGGCTAGAACAGCGACGTGAACGAGTCCCACGCGTCCTCGACGCCGCCGGTGAAGTCATCCCAACCGCTGACGATGGTGTCGGAGATGGAGTCCAGTTGGTCGGACGAGAACAGGCCCTTCAGGGTGTTGTAGATGGTGCTGGCCGTCTCGCCGAACGTGTCCTGCAGCACCGTCGCGACCTCGCTGGCGGTGTATCCGGCCTGCTGCAGCACGCCGGCCACCGCCGAGGCGCCCATGCCGTATACGTCGACGAGGGCATTGGTGACCTGGTCAGCCCCGTACGACAGGCCCCTCAACAACGAGGCCACCTGGTCGGCGGATTGGTGGAACACGTCGCTCAGCGCCTGGGAGATGGCGTTGACGGCATATCCCGCACCCTGCATGGCCTGGGCAACCGCGGTAGCGCCCTCGGTGAAGGCGTTGCCCACCGCGTCCGCCACCTGATCCACGGCGTAGTGGGCACCCTGCAGCGCCTGGGCGACGGCCACGTCGGTGATGCCGTCGAACGCTCCCGTCAGTGCCGCCGCGACCTGGTTCGCCGCATAACCCGCGCCGGCCATCAGTTGCGCCACAGCCTGATTCCCAGCGGAATAGACGCTGTGCAGCGCATCCGCTACCTGGTCCACCGCATAGCCGGCCGCCTTCAGCGCCACCGTGGCCGCCTGCCCGGCATCGCCGAACACGTCCTTCAGCGCGCCCGCCACCTCGCCGGCAGCGAAGCCAACCGCGTTCAGCACCTGCGCGGCCGCCGCGTCGGTGAGCTGGTAGGCGTCCTTCAGGGCGTCGGCGACCTCGTCGGCGGCGAACCCGATCGTGGTCAGCACGGCGGCCGCGGCCTGTGCACCGTCCTGGTACACGCCTTGCAGGGCATCGCCAATGGCGCTGGCGGCGTACCCGGCCTGCTTCAGCGCGGACGCCGCCGCCTGGCCGGCCTCGTTGTACAGCGACCGCAACGCACCGGCCACCTCGGCGGCGGTGTAGCCCAATGTCTTGAGCGTGCTGGCGATCGCCTGATCCGTGGCCTGGTACGCCTGCTGCAGCGCGGCCGTGGTCACCGCCAGACCGTCGTCCAGGCCTCCGTACAGACCGTGCAGCACGTCGGCGGCCTCATCGAGGGTGTCGTGGTAGGCGTCCTGCAGGGCGGAGGCGACCTGGCCGGCGGCATAGCCCGCGCCGTCCAGCACCGCGGCGGCCGCCTGGTCGCCGAGCTGGTACGCGTCCCTGAGCGCGCCGGCCACGGCGGTGGCCGTATACCCGTAGCCGTCCCGGAACAGCGCGGCCGCCTGCGCGGCTCCCATGTCGAACTCATCGGCCAAGGCCATGGCGACATCGCCGACGCCGTAGCCGAATCCGATCAGCGTGGAGGCGACATCCTCGGCCCCGATCTGGAAGGCGTCGGACAGCACCCCTCCCAGTTCGGCGGCGCTGTAGCCGGCCCCGATCAGCGTGGACACCATGCCGTCGAACCCGCTGGAGATGGCGGTGGTGGCCTGGTTGAACCCGGTGGCGATCGCACCGCCGGCCGTTTGGGAGAACCCGACGATGGCGCCGCCGGCGTCCTGGAACGCCTGCGCCGTCTGGCCTATCGCCGGGGCCAGGGCCGCCGAGGCCGCGCTGTAGCCGGACACCAGACCGGAGTAGATCTGCGGGCCGAAGTACGTCACCACCTCCTGCAGCCCGACGCTGATCAGGGTGCCTGCGATGTTGCAAGCGAAGGCCCCGGCGCCCTCGGTGAGGGCGGTGCAGCCGACGAAGAAGGCGATGCCGACGGCCTCGCCGAGCACGTCACCCGCGCAGATGTAGACCTTGCCGGCCCGGCAGTCCTGCACGGTTACGTAGGTCTGCAGTCCGATGCCGATGATGGCCACGGCGGATCCGGCGTTGGCGAACTTGGCGAGCTTGCTGGCGCCGGCCACCGCCTCGCCGGCCTCGCCGACTGCCCCCGCCGCCTTCCCGAGTTCACCGGCATCATCGGCGATCTGGCTCACCGGCTCGGCGGCCTTACCCGCGTTGCCGGCGATCTCCGCGCCGGCCGAGTCGCCAGCGGATCCCAGTGTCTTGGCGGCGAACCTGCCGAGCTTGACCAGGGCGTTGGTCGCCTTGATGCCGTACTTGACGTCGTTGACCACGTTCCGGCCGGTGTCCGAGCTGCCCCAGAACACCGACTCCAGCAGGTCCTTGACAGACGCCCGACCGGTGGGATCGGCGTTGATCAGCGGGTTGTCGTTCGCGAAGACGTACGGGCCGGTGGCCGCGGAGGCCGCCGACGGCGTGACCGGATCCGGCTGCGTGAACCGGCCGGTGACCGGGTCGTAGTTTCGGTCCCGCATGTCGTACAGCCCGGTGACGGAATCCAGGTACTGCCCCTGGAACAGCAACGGGTTGTCCGGGGCGCTCACCCCATCCGGCACGTCGGTGGTCACCTGGCCGAACGGGTCGTAGCGGTAGGCGGCCACCAGCGTGCCTGCCGCGTTGGTCAGCGCGGTGACGTTGCCGGACGGGTCCGTCTGGTAGAAGAACGTGCCGGCGGGTGTCTCCATCGCCACCGGACCCTCGCCGTAGAGGTAACGGCGGATCGGATCGCCGGCAGCGGTCTGCTCGATGGCCAGCCGTGGGTAGGCACCGGCGGGATCCCAGATGTAGTCGGTGGTCTGGCCGCCTACGGTGGCGGACACGCGGTTGCCGTCACCGTCGTAGGTGTAGTGCACGGTGACGCTGGACCCGCCGTGGGCGGTGGTGACGGAGATCAGGTGACCGGCCGCGTCGTAGACGAAGTCCTGTGACCGGTCCGGTCCGGAAATCCCCGTCATGTTGCCCTGCGCGTCGTAGGTGTGGGTGGTGGTGCCGTCCGGCCCGGTGGACGAGGTGAGTTCACCGCGCGCGTTGTAGTGGTAGGCGCTGGCGCCTGCCGCCGAGGTCTGGGTGGTCCGGTTGCCGGCACCGTCGTAGGCGTAGGTCGGGTCGGCCTGCGCCGCAGCGGCATCCGTCGGTACGGGAGCGGAGTCGGGCGCCTGCGGGTCGGCGATCTGTGGCGCGGAACCTGCGGCCTGCAGCGCCGTCGCCGGTGCCTGTAGCGCCGCCGCGGTTTGGGCCATCGGCAATGGGATCGACGCCGGTGACGCCGGCTGGGCAGTGACCAGGGCGTTGGAGGGCGAGCGCAGCGCGGCGACCGATTGTCCCTGGGTGGCGGCCGGGGCCGGCACCGCCGACGTGGTGGATGCGAACGAGATCACCCGGCCCGCGCCGTCGTAGCCGTATCCGTCGACGGTGCGCTGCCCATCCGCCGTGATGGTCTGGGTGAGCGGGTTGCCGTTCGCGTCGTAGGTCCAGGCGTGCTGGGACAGGTTCCCGGTGGCGGTCTGCAGTTGCTGCCCGACGATGTTGCCCTGCGGGTCCAGCGTCAGGGTCTCCAGCGCGCCGTTGGAGTAGGCGATGGCGGTGGTCTGTCGCTGGGTGTTGCGCTGGTAGGCGACGGCGACGTATCCGGGCGCGCCGGCGACGCCGGAGGTCAGGGACATCAGGTTCCCGGCGTCGTCGACGTGGTTGGTGATCATCGTGCCGTCCGGGTAGGTCTCGGTGATCGCTCCGGGGGTGGAGTAGTCGTATGCGAACGTCCCCTGGGGCCCGGCGACCTTCACCAGGTTGCCGGCGTCGTCGTAGGTGTAGCGGTGCGTGCCGGTGCTGTCGGTCATAGCGGTCAGCCTGCCGAGCGCGTCGTAGCCGCGCGTGACGGTGATATCGGGGTGACCGGGCTGTGTGGACACCGTCCTGGTGGGATCGCCTGCCGGGTCCAGGGTCTCGGTGGTAACCCGGCCATCGGGGTCGGTCGTGCTGATCAGCCGTCCGTCGGCATCGTAGGAGTAGCCGGTGGTCGCGGCGAGCGCCGTGCCCGCGGCGACGGTCATCGAGGTGCGCCAGCCGGGTGCCCGGTATCCGTAGGCGGTCCGGTTCCCCTCGGGGTCGGTCACCGCGGTCAGGTCGCCGGCGTCGTCGTAGCCGTAGACGGTGGTGCCTGCCGCGGTGTGGACGGACGCGATCTGGCCGGCGGGCGTGTAGGCGGCGGTGGTGACGTTGCCGGCGGGGTCGGTGCTGGAGACGATGTTTCCGGCCGGGTCGTAGCCGGTGAGGGTGACGGCGCCGTTGTCGACGCGGCGGATCTCGCGGCCCTGCGGATCGAACGCGCGGCTGACGGCGTTGCCGGCCGAGTCGGTGACGAGCACCGGATTGCCGTTCAGATCCCAGGTCTGCCGGACGGTGACACCGTCGGCGGTGGTGGTGGCGACGGTCTCGCCGGCGGCGTTGTAGACGTACCGGGTGCCCTGGCCGGTCGGGCTGGTCCGTGCCAGCAGGTTTCCGGATGGGTCGTAGCTGAGCACGGTGCTGCCCGATGGGCCGGCCATGGTGCGGGTGAGAGTGGTTTCGTCCCAGTGATAGCTGGTGTGCGCGCCGGACGGGTCGGTGGCCGAAGTGAGGTCGCCGGCCTTGTCGTAGGTGTAGCTGGTGGTGCGCGGTCCGGGTGCGGTCGTCGTGAGCAGGTTGCCGTTGGCGTCGTAGCCCCAGGTGGTGGTGTAGTCGGCGGCGGGTCCGGTGGTGGTGCCGACGGCGGTCACCGAGGAGAGCAGGTTCCCCGCCTCGTCGTAGGTCTGGGCGGTCCCCTTGCCGTTCACGGCCTTGCCGGCGCGGTCCACGGTGACCACGCTGGTGCGGTTGCCTGCGGCGTCGTAGCCGAACCGCTGGGTGACGGTGGGTCCGGCCACCGCGGTGAGCAGGCCGTTCGTGTCGTAGGTCAGGGACACCGCGCCGGCCCCGCCCGGCGGGGTGATGGTGGTCAGGAAGAAGCCGGCGTAGGTGTAGCTGGTGGTGTTGCCGTCCGGGTCGGTCTGGGTCAGCGGCCGGTCCGCGTAGTCGTAGGTGGTGCTGACGGTGGCGGTGGCTCCGTCGGCCATGGGCGTGCTCTGCGAGGTGAGGTTGCCGGCGCCGTCGTAGCCCAGTTGCTGGACCCACCCCAGCGGATCCTGGATCTCGATGAGGTTCACGTTGTCGTCGTAGGAGTACCGGGTGATGCCGCCGTCCGGTCGTGCCTGCTCGACGAGCACGTTGCCGAGGTAGCGGTCGGTGGAGGTCACCCGGGTCTGCGTGCCGTGCACCGTCGCCAGCGCCCGGACGGTGGCGGTGCGGGTGTTCGGGTCCCAGCCGAAGGTGTCGTCGGTGCGTTGCGGTCCGCCCGTCACCGCCAGTGCCGTTACCCGCAAGGAGGACGGGTCGTAGGTCGCGGACAGCCGCGCGGCGCCGGTCGGGTCGGTCTGCCCGGTCAGCAGCCCGCCGGAGTAGCCGTAGTGCCAGACGTTGCCGTTGGCATCGGTGACGGAGCGCAGCAGCCCGCCGGTGTAGCCGTAGCCGACCGTGCGGCCAGCGGGGGTGGCGACGCCGGTGACGTGCCCGGCGGCGTCCAGCGTGGCGACGACCTGGTAGGCATTGCGGTTGGTCGTCTCGACGGTGATCGTCACCGCCCGGGATGCCCAGGCGAACTGCAGGCCCTGCAGGTCGCGCGCCAGGTACCTGGTGATCCTGCTGGTGCCGTCCTTGCCGACGTCGAACCACAGCTGGACGCCGTCGTACCGGGTCAGGATGCAGCTCTTCGAGGTGCACTTCAGGGTGCCGCGGCCGCCCGGCGGGGTCACGAACTGGCCGCCACCGCCTTGGTCGGACTTGGTGTAGACGAGCCGCTGCCCGTCGTCTCCCCGCACCACGGCGGTGTTCCGGTCGAGCATGGTGACCGAGGCGTCCAGGATGGAGGTCCAGCCGGGACCGAACGCGCCGCCGGCGGTGTCGTTGGAGTTGTAGGTGCGTTGCAGCGTCAGGGGTTCCCCGATGCCGGCCACCCGCAGGTCGGTGACCGCGAACGTCAGGGCACCGGTGGCGGTGTTGACGTGGTCGATCACATCGGTGGGGTTGGCGCCGTAGGTGCTGCCGCCGAAGGTCTGACCCACCGGCACGTCCGTGGGCGCCTCGCCCAGCGGGATCGGGGGCGGTGCGGCGACGGTGAACGGCAGGCTCTCGGCGCTCAGGCCGTCGTCGGAGTCGGTGGCGGTGACGGTGTACCCGCCGGCCGCGGTGTCCACGGCGCAGCCGGCGAAGCTCGCCACGCCGGACGACACGCCCTGCGCGGCAGCGTCGCACGCCAGGTGCGCGTGCGCGGCACCGGTGCCCGGGGTCAGCGACAGGACGACCGTCGCCGTGGAATCGGTGACGGGATTGCCGCCCGCGTCGACCACCGTCACCGCCGGTTGGGTGTGGAACGCGACTCCGGCCGGGCCGCCGGACGGCTGCCGGGTGAACTGCAGCCGGGCGGGCCGGCCCGCGGTGACCGCGAACGGGTGGCTGACCGCGGTGAGGTGATCGGCGGCGTCCGAGGCGGTGAGCGTGTAGCCGGTCGCCGCGGTGTCGATGGAGCATCCGGTGAAGGTGGCGACCCCCCGCACGGCCGGCAACGCGTTCGCCGTGCAGCTCAGCGAGCCGGCCCCGGTGCCGTCGGTGACGCCCAGCGCGATCGTGGCCGTGCTCGGCTGCCCGCCGGTGATCAGGTTCCCGCCGGCGTCCTGGATGGCGATGGTCGGTTGCGGATCCCAGACGGCGCCGCCGGATCCGCCGCCCGGCTCGATCGAGAACGCCAACTGCGCGGGCGCACCGACGGCGACGACGAACGGTGCGCTGGTGGCGACCACCGTGCCCGAGGTGGCGGTCAGCGTGTAGCTGCCGGCCCGGTCGACGCGGCAGCCGGAGAAGCTCGCCGTGCCGTGCACGGCGGCGACGGGGTTCGCGTCGCAGTGCAGCACGGCGCCCGAGGAGCCCGGGCCCGGGGTGAGGGTCAGCAGCACGGAGCCGGCGGCGGGCTGGTCGCCGGAGTCGGCCAGCCGCACCACGGGTTGGGTGGACCAGGCCCGCCCGCCGGTGCCGTCGCCGGGTTGGGTCGCGAAGACCGCCGCGGCGACCGACCCGGTGGTGACGTCGAACGGCGCGCTGTCCTTGGAGTGCCCTCCGGCGCTGGCCGTGAGGACGTAACCGGTGCCGGTCCTGTCGATGCGGCATCCGGAGAAGGCGGCCGTGCCGGCCGCGGCGGCGGTGACGGGGTTCGAGTCGCAGGTCAGGGTGGCGCCGGCGGTGCCGGTGCCACCCTTGATCGCCAGCGTCACGGGAGTGGCGATGCCGTTGCCGCCGGCGTCCGCCACGGTGACCCGTGGCTGGCCGGTGAACGCGGCACCCGCCGGGCCGCCGGAGGGCTCCGTGCCGAAGCCGACCGCGGACGTGGCGCCCACGGCGACGTCGAATCCGGAGCTGGTGACGGTCAGTCCGAGGGTGGAATCGCTGGCCACCAGCCGGTAACCGGATGCCGCCTTGTCGATGCGGCATCCGGCGAACGTCGCCACCCCGGCGACGGCGTCCACGGATCCGTCGCCGGCACACGTCAGCTGCGCGCCGTCGGCCCCGGTACCGGAGACGATGGCGAGGGTGATCCGGTCGGTGTTGCCGGTGACGGTGTTGCCGGCGGCGTCCTGCACGGTCACCACTGGCTGGGTGCCGAACGCGGTACCTCCGCTCGCGCCCATCGGCTGGGTGGTGAACACCAGCTGGGTGGGCGTTCCCGCGGCGAGGTCGAACGGGTCGCTGGCGTCGGAGATCATGCTGTCGGTGATGTCCGCGACGCCCAGCTGGTATCCGTGGCCGGCCTTGTCGATGCTGCAGCCGGAGAACGTGGCCACCCCGGCAGCGGCGGTGATGGGGTTCGCGGCGCAGCGCAGCGCGGCGCCGTCCGTCCCGGTGCCCGGCAGGATGCCCAGGTAGATCGACGCGGTGGAGTCCGTGACCGGGGCGCCGTGCGCGTCCAGCACCGTCACCTGCGGCTGGTCCGGCAGGGCCGCTCCCGGAGCGCCGCCGGTCGGCCATCCGGTCACCGCGAGGCGGGCCGGCCCGGACACGAAGAACTGGGTGCTGGTCACGGACAGGCCGTCCGCGGCGTCGCTGGCGGTGATGGTGTAGATGCCGCCGCGCGGCACCGAGCATCCGGAGAAGGTGGCCACGCCCGACACCGCGGCGATCGACGTCGACCCGGCGGGCGGGTCGCAGCTCAGCGAGACGGCCGGCTTCACCTGCGTGCCGACCGCGGTCAGGGTGAGGGCGATGGTGGTCGAGCTCCCGGTGACCGTGGCCCCGGTGGAGTCCTGGACGGCGACGACCGGCTGCGCAGCGAGCGC
>JBIQML010000096.1:0-11246 GCA_044463405.1 Nakamurella lactea
GCCGCACGCCGTGGACAGCGACAGGCACGTGAAGGTCAGCAGTCCGGCGGCGGCCAGCAACACCACGATCACGCCCAGCCCGATCTTGGCGTAGTCGACGTAGCTGCACGAGGTCAGCCTGTCGTTCACCGTGGTGGTCGAATACCCCGATATTGCAACAAACCACGCAACAATGCCGAGAACGACCGCGACCTTGAACGCTCCGGGTATGCGGGTCCACCACGTTCGAAAGGACCCCTGATCGCGGGCGGCGCTGTTCATGCCGGCGAGTTCCGGCTCCTCGTCGTGCCGCCGCAGGCCCCTCGAACTCTGGTCGTCGGGGCCGTCTCCGGGCGCGTATGGGGGTCCACCACACACGGGAGCGTAGTCACCCGACATATCGGCGCGTCGAGGTGAACTCGGGTTGCCGTCGTTGATCAAAGTGCTAAGTTCCACAGCACGGCCGTTACCCGACCACCGCCGAGTGCCCGTCTTCGACCGGCACACGCACCGACACGGGCACTCGACGATCCACCGCGAGGATCCCGACAGACGGGCCAGCCTTCCCCGCCGCGCCGGGCTGCGAGGAGGTTTGTCCGATGACCCGATCCGAACAACCACCAACACCACCGCCGGCCGACCAGCCCGCGGCACCGGCCACCGGCGGCCTGATCCTCCCCCGCCGTCGATTCCTGGTCGCAGGTGGGCTGACCGCCGCGGCCATCGGTGGCAGCAGCCTGCTGTCCAGTTGCGTGGCCGGCAGTAGCGGCGGTTCCGGCGGTTCCGGCGGTTCCTCGCCGGGCGGCAGCAGCGCGTCATCCAGCGGCGGCGGTTCCGGCTCCGGCTCCGGCTCCGGTTCCGGTTCCGGCTCCGGCTCCGGCGGAAGCGGTTCGGGTTCGGCGAGCTCCGGTGGCGGGGGTGGCGGCAACAAGACCATCAAGATCCTGTTGTGGAGCCACTTCGTGCCGAAGTACGACTCCTGGTTCGACCCGTGGGCCAAGGCATGGGGCGAGAAGAACGGTGTCACGGTGGTTGTCGACCACATCAACCAGGCCGACCTGCCGGCGAAGACGGCGGGCGAGTTCGCCGCCAAGTCCGGGCACGACCTGATCGAATGGATCGTGCCGCCGTCGGCCTACGAACCCAGCGTGCACGACCTGTCCGATCTGGTCAAAGAGGCCACCGGCAAGTACGGCGACATGATCGACTTCTGCAAGCTGTCCAGCTACAACCCGCATACCGACCACTACTACGGTTTCTGCCACACCTGGACGCCGGACCCCGGGGACTATCGAAAGTCGCTGTGGCAGGCGGTCGACATGGCGAACGGGCCGTCCACCTGGGACGACCTGCTCACCGGTGGCACCGCCATCAAGCAGAAGAAGAACGTCCGGATGGGCATCGGCATGTCCGCCGAGGTCGACTCGAACATGGCTGCGCGGGCACTGATCTGGTCCTTCGGCGGCACCCTGCAGGACAAGGACGAGAACGTCACGCTGAACTCGCCGGAGACCGTCAAGGCCGTCGAATACATGGCCAAGCTGTACCAGCAGGCGATGAGCGCCGAGGTGTTCAGCTGGACGGCCGCATCCAACAACCAGGGACTGATCGCGGGCGAACTGTCGTACGTGTTGAACTCGATCTCCGCCTACCGCAGCGCGCAGGACTCCAAGCCGGACATCGCCGACGACATCTACTTCACGCCCGCGCTCAAGGGCCCCGGCGGGGATGCGCTGGCCTCCCAGCACGTGGTTCGCTGCTACATGATCCCGAACTGGGCACAGAACGTCGACGACTGCAAGCAGTTCCTGATGGACCTGGTCGGCGAGGCGCACGACTCGGTGTACAACTCCGAGTTGTACGACTTCCCGTCGTTCACCGACACTCCCGCGAAGAAGGACATCCCGGGCTGGCTGGACAGCGACCCGTTCAAGTCCAAGCCGGCGGGCAAGCTCAAGTTGCTGGGTAGCGCGGAGGACTGGACGACGAACGTGGGCTACCCCGGGCCGGCGAATCCGGCCGTGGGCGAGATCTTCGACGCGAACCTGTTCCCCACCATGATGGCCAACGTCGCCAAGGGGAAGGCGACCGCCGCGAAGGCCGTCAAGGACACGCACGACCAGTGCGTGACGATCTTCGACAAGTGGCGCAAGCAGGGGCTGGTCGGCGGCACCAAGTAGCGGCGTAGGGACGGGGTGGCGGATGGCGATCGTCGAGACACGAGGCCTGCGCAAGGAATTCGCCGGGCACACTGCGGTGGATGGCATCGACCTCGCCACCACGGAGGGCGAGTACCTGGTGCTGCTGGGCCCGTCGGGGTGCGGGAAGACCACGCTGTTGCGGATGATTGCCGGGCTGGAGCGGCCCACCGACGGCGACATCCTGATCGGCGGGCACGTGGTGACGGACCTGCCGCCGCGGGCCCGGCAGATCGCCATGGTGTTCCAGAGCTACGCGCTGTACCCGCACAAGACGGTGCGCAAGAACATCCTGTTCCCGCTGGCCGCCGCCGGGATCCCGGCGCAGGAGCGGGCGGAGCTGGTCACCTGGGCCGCGCACACGCTGGGCATCGAGCGGCTGCTGGACCGGCGACCCCGGCAGCTGTCCGGCGGCGAGCGCCAGCGGGTGGCGCTGGCCCGCGCCCTGGTGCGCAAACCGCAGGTGTTCCTGTTCGACGAGCCGCTGTCGAACCTGGACGCCAAGCTGCGCACCTCCGCGCGCGACGAGCTGCGGCAGTTCCAGGACCGGCTGGGCATCACCACGATCTACGTCACCCACGATCAGGTGGAGGCGATGGGCCTGGGTGACCGGATCGCGGTGCTGAACGCCGGGCAGGTGCAGCAGATCGGCCGCCCCGAGGAGATCTACGACGATCCGGCGAACACGTTCGTGGCCACGTTCGTGGGGACCCCGCCGATGAACCTGCTGCACACCGGGGACCGGATGCTCGGCTTCCGCCCCGAGCACCTGCTGCCGCTGTCGGCGGTCGGCGACCGGCCGGGCCAGATGGTCTGCGACTTCGACATCAGCCGGATGGAGAACCTGGGTTCGGATCGCTACGTGTACGGCACCATTCCAGAGCTCGACCCGGAGGCGAAGGTGATCGCCAAGCTGCCGTCCACCATCTCGGCCACCATCACGTTGGGCAACAAGGAGCGGTACGCGGTGGCCGCCGATCGGCTGCGCTACTTCGATGTCGACTCGGGCCAGCGGATCGAGCCGGCCGGGATTCCGGGCGCGTGATGGCCGGGGCCGCGCTCACCGACGCCGCCGGAACCCGGCGGCGCAGGTACCTGATGGACCGCAAGGGGTTCCTGGGGCCGCTGCTGCTGCTGCCTGCGGTGGTCTACCTGGTCGCCGTGGTCGGCTATCCGCTGGTGCTGGCCATCATGTACGCGTTCAGCGATGTGACGGTCGGCAGTTCGCGCTTCGACCTGGTGGGTTTCTCCACGTTCGCGCAGGCCGTCACCGATCCACAGTTCCCCGGAGTGCTGGCGAACACCTTCATCATCACCGGCATCTCGCAGGCGCTGGTCGTGGTGCTGTGCACGATGCTGGCGCTGCTGCTGCGATCCCGGTTCCGCGGCAAGTGGTTCCTGCGCTTCATCGTGCTGATGCCGTGGACCACCCCGATCGCGCTGGGCACCATCATCTGGCTGTGGATGCTGGACTCGATCTTCACCCCGTTCGACTGGTTCGCCAGGGCGCTGCACATCATCGGTCCCGGTGAGCACCTGAACATGCTCGGCCACGACGGGCTGGCCATGGGCTCGGTGATCGCGGTGCAGACCTGGCGGGTGCTGCCGCTGGCCACCATCATCGTGCTCGCCGGCCTCACCTCGATCCCGCAGGACGTGAACGAGCAGGCCCAGATCGACGGCGCCGGCTTCTGGCGGCGGCTGTTCGGCATCGAGATCCCGCTGATCGCGCCGGTGATCCTGGTGGCGGTGCTGTTCGGCATCATCTTCACCTTCACCGACATGACGGTGGTGTTCGTGCTGACCGGCGGCGGCCCGGCGAACGCCACCCAGGTGCTCGCCAGCCTGGCCTTCTACAAGGGCATCAACGGGGGCAATCTGTCCGGTGGTGCGGCCGATGCGCTGTTCATGTTCCCGGTGCTGCTGATCATGGCCGTGGTGACGCTGCGGTGGTCAGCGCGGCTGGGGTCACGCTGATGAGCGTCACCGAGCCCGTCGTCGCGGAGCGGCGGATCGACCTGGAGCGGGAACTCCAGCACCGCCAGGCACTCTGGCGGCGGGTCCGCAGCCGCGTCGGCGTGTACCTGATGGCGCTGTTCTTCGCCATCTTCTGCGGATTCCCGTTCCTGTGGGCGACGATCACCATGTTCCGGCAGGACTCGGACCTGTACACCTCCGGCAAGAACCCGTTCGAGTTCACCGCGTCGCCGACCGTGAAGAACATCACCGACCTGTTCACCACCACGCCGTTCGTCACCTTCATCGTCAACAACGTGATCATCGGCGTGTGCACGGTGGCGATCACCCTGGTGCTCAGCGTTCCGGCGGCGTACGCGCTGGCCCGGTTGACCGGACGGTGGGGCGTGCCGGCCGCGATCGCGATCTTCGCGGTCTACCTGGTGCCACCCACGCTGCTGTTCCTGCCGCTGTCCCGGCTGATCGCGGTCCTCGGCCTGCAGAACACCATCTGGTCGCTGGTGCTGGTGTACCCCGGGTTCACGATCCCGCTGTCGGTGTGGCTGCTGGTCGGCTTCTTCCGGTCGGTGCCGCCGGACATCGAGGAGCAGGCCCAGGTGGACGGGTACAGCCGGCTCGGCGCCATGCTGCGCACCGTGCTGCCGCTGGTGATGCCCGGCATCTTCACCGTCGTGGTGTTCACCTTCACCCTGACCATGCAGGATTTCATCTACGCGCTGTCCTTCACCTCCAGCCCGGACCGCACCACGATCAGCGTGGGCGTGCCGACCTACCTGATCAAGGGTGACGTGCTGTTCTGGCAGTCGCTGATGGCCGCGGCCATGGTGGTGGCCATCCCGGTGGCGCTGGTGTACAACGTGTTCCTGCGCCGGTTCATCCAGGGATTCACTCTGGGCGCCGTCAAGGGCTGACGGCGCGACCCCCGGTCACAGCACGATCCGGTCGCCGAGGTCGAGCAGCCGCATCCGATCGGACACGCCGGCGGCGGCGAACTCCCGCACCAGGCTGTCCCTGCCCTCGGTGAAGTGCGCCCAACCCTCGAAGTGCAGCGGGATCACCCATCCGGCACCGAGGGTGGTCGCCGCCTGGGCGGCCTGCCGGCTGGTCAGGGTGAGCGGCGCACCGTCCAGCAGCGCCGTGCGGGCCGCCCCGGCGAACAGCAGGCTGAGCTGGATCGGACCGAGCCGGCCGACGACCGCCTGCACGTGCTCGTCGGCGGCGTTGTCGCCGCTGACGTAGGTGGTCGGCACGTCTCGGCCGCTGAGCACGAAGCCGGTCACCTCGCCGGTGAGGGGCTCGCAGCCGGGAGGCCCGTGCCGGGCGGGGACCGCGGTCACCCGCAGCGTCTCGCCGTCCGGCCGGGTCAGTTCGACGTGCTCCCAGCTGGCCAGCCCCCGTGCGCCGCCGCCGAGCCGGCCGGCGGCCGCCGGCGTGGTCAGCGTTACCGGCACCCGGCCGAGCAGCGCCCGACCTTCGCGGTCCAGGTTGTCCGGGTGCTGGTCGTGCGAGAGCAGCACCGCATCCACGTCACCGACGTCATCCGGGCCGAGCACGGCGCCGAGGGTCTTGGTCAGGCTTCTGGGCCCGCTGGAGTACACCCCCGCGGGGTCGAACGTGGGGTCCGTCAGCAGCCGCAGCCCGGCCGCCTCGATCAGCGCGGTCGGCCCACCGAGGTACCGCACGGTCACGTCCATGGTCATGTCCGGGGCAACCGCCCGGCGGCGCCGCCCATTCCCCCGCGGCCCGCCGGATGGTGCCCGCGCACGTCAGCCGCCGGTACCGACCCGGCGCAGCAGGGCCAGGAACATCCCGTCCGTGCCATGCCGGTGCGGCCACAGCTGCACCATCGGCCCGCCGCCGAGGTCGGGCACGCCCGGCAACAGGCCCCGAGCATCCAGCAGTTCCAGGCCGCCCGGCCGGCGCGCGATCACCCCGGAGGTCTCGGACAGGTGCGGGGAACAGGTGACGTAGCCGATCAGGCCGCCCGGGCGGACCAGGCGGGCCGCGGAACCCAGCAGTTCCCGCTGCAGCCGCACCAGTGGAGCCACGTCCGCCTCCGTGCGTCGCCACCGCGCCTCGGGCCGCCGGCGCAGCGCGCCCAGACCGGTGCAGGGCGCATCCAGCAGCACCCGGTCGAAGGTGCCAGGGTCCAGCCCGGGATCGCGGCCGTCCGCGGTGTGCACCGTCACCGGCAGGCCCCGGGTGGCCGAGCGCACCAGATCAGCGCGATGCGGCGCCACCTCCACGGCGTCCAGCGCGGCGCCGCGCTGGACGGCCAGCGCGCCCAGCAGCGCCGCCTTGCCGCCGGGGCCGGCCGCCAGGTCCAGCCAGCGCCGGTCCGGTCCGTCCAGCGGCGCGGTCGCCAGCGCCAGCGCGACCAGTTGGGAACCCTCGTCCTGCACGCCCGCGGCGCCGCGGGCCACCGATGCGAACCGCGCCGGATCGCCGCCAGCCAGGTAGACGGCAAACGGCGAGTACCGGCCCGCCTCGCCGCCCGTCTCGGCCACCAGCTCCGACCGCTCGACCAGGCCGGGGCGGGCGACCAGGTGGACCGCGGGTGGCTGTCCGTCGGCCTGCAATGCGGCGGCCAGCTCGGCGAGATCGCCGGTGGGGGCGGCGTTGTCGCCCTCGGTGGGAGCGGCGTTCTCGCCCTCAGTGGGAGCGGCGTTCTCGCCCTCGGTGGGGGCGGCGTTCTCGCCCTCGGCGGGGGCGTTGGTGTCGCGGTGGTGGGGCGTATCGCGCGCACCCAACGCGTCGGCGAAGGCGGCGACGATCCACCTCGGGTGCGCGGTGGCCAGTGCCAGCCGGGACAGCGGGTCCGCCCGATCGACCGGGGCGAGATGCTCGGTCCAGCCCGCGAGATCGCGCTCGGCGACCCGGCGCAGCACCGCGTTGACGTAGCCGGCGGCGCGCGGGACGGGGCCCGCCCGGACCTGATCGACCGTGGCGGACACCGCGGCGTGCGGGGGGATCCGGGTGTGCAGGAGCTGGTAGGCGCCCAGCCGCAGGGCGTCCAGCACCGGCCCGTCCAGGTCCGCCAGCGGGCGGTCGCCGCAGGACGTGATCACCGCGTCCAGCTGCCCCAGGGTGCGGCAGGTCCCGTAGCCGAGTTCGGTGGCCAGCGCGGCGTCCCGGCCGGCGAGCCCGCGCGCCACCAGGATCGGAGGCAGGGCGAGGTTGGCGTAGGCGCCGCGATCGCGAACCGCCGCCAGCAGCTCCAGTGCCGCCGCGCGTGCCGGATCCTGTTGCGGCGGGCGTTGCGTCCCGGGCCGGCGTGGCGGGCCGCTGGTGCGCCGGCCGTGGCCGCCACGGGCGGGGGGGCCGTCCGGGCGCCGGTTGTTCACGACGATGCCGCCGGACCGGAGCCGGTGACGCTGTCAGGCCCCTCAGCCCGATCGGGCCCCTCAGCCCGATCGGGCCGCTCCGCCGGGCTCATCCCCTCCGCCCGACCGAGCCGCTCCGCCCGACCGAGCCGCTCCGCCGGCTCGGGCCTGGCGCCACGTGCCCAGTCCGCGGCGGGCATCTCACGTTTGCCCGGGGGCCGCACCCAGCCCAGCCGTACCATTCCAGAACCGGTGCGCACCAACACGTCTCGCTTGGAGACGATCATCTCACCCGGCATTCCGGTGGGGGGTTCGACATCGGTGCCGCGCTCCCCGGAGGCCCCGTCACCGCCATTGCTCGCCGCATCCGCGATCACCTCGACCGGTCCGAGACCCAGCCTGCCCCATCGGGACTGCACCCAGGCACCGGGCGAGGGTGTCACCGATCGGATCATCCGGTCGACGGCCATCGCCGGGGCGGTGAGGTCGGCCTCGGCATCATCCGGGCTGATCTTTCCGGTGTGGCTGACCCCGTCGTCCGGTTGCGGTCGGGGTGTCAGGACGCCGTCCTCGATCCCGTCCATGGTGGTCACCAGCAGGCGCGCCCCGGATTCGGCCAGCCGGGACAGCAGGTCGCCGGCGGTGTCCCGCGGCCCGATCGGTTCGGTGATGGTGCCGAAAACCGGACCGGTGTCCAGGCCCTTCTCGATGAGAAACGTGCTGGCGCCTGTGATCTCGTCACCCGCACGGATGGCGGCCGGCACCGGCGCGGCCCCGCGCCAGGCGGGCAGCAGCGAGAAGTGCAGGTTGATCCAGCCGTGCCGCGGGATGTCCAGCAGTCGCTGCGGGATCAGCGCGCCGAAGGCAACCACGGCGACGGCGTCCAGGTCCAGCGAGCGCAGCCGGTCGGCGAAGTCGTCGGTGCGGATCGAGGGGGGCTTGAGGACCGGGAGGCCGGCCTCCTGGGCCGCCACCGCGATCGGTGACGGGGTCATCCGGCCCCCCCGGCCGGCCCGGGCATCGGGCCGGGTCAGTGCGCCGACCACCTGATGCCGGGAGTCCAGCAGGGCGCGCAGTGACGGCACCGCGGTGGCCGGCGTGCCGGCGAACAGCAGGCGCATGCGGCGCGCTCCTTGATCTCGGGCGGGTCGTGGGTCCGTCGGCGCGCCAGGGCGCGTCGACCCCCACGATTCGGGTGGGTCGGTGCGCAGGCCAGTCTACGAAGGGCGGCAGGATGGTCTGTGGGCACGGCGTGGCAGCCCGCCCGCCGCGAGCCGCACGATGCTGGGAGTCGACCCGTGACGACGACACCGCGCCTGCCGAGCGGTGGGCCACTGCTGGGGCCGGTGGTCCGGCTGGACCGCAGCGTCCCGGAGGATGCGCAGGCGCTGTTCGCCGCGCTGGACGACGACCGGGTGTACGCCAAGGCCTACAACGGCGGGCGCCGCCCGGAGTCGCCGGACGAGTTGACCGGCTGGATCGAGGCGGCCGCGGCCGATGGTCGGGCGATGGACACCGCCCGGCTGGTGTCGGACTCGCCGCTCGGCGGGGCGGGCACCGTGGTAGGTACCTCCAGCCTGGGCGACGCCTCGCCGGCCCACCACCGGATCCATCTGGGCTGGACGGCCTACGCCCCGGACACCTGGGGCAGCTCGGTGAACCCCGCGTGCAAGCTGCTGTTGCTCGGCCACGCCTTCGACGACTGCGGATTCGAGCGGGTGAAGATCCAGACCGACTCGATCAACGAGCGGTCGCAGGCCGCGATCGCCAAGCTCGGCGCCACCCGGGAGGGCGTGCTGCGGCATCACCAGCGGCGGGCGGACGGATCCTGGCGGGACACCGTGGTGTTCTCGATCCTGTCGGACGAGTGGCCCGGCGTCCGGGCGCGCCTGGAACGGCGGATCGACGACGGCCGGTAGGCGCCGGGCAAGGCCCTTCAGACCGGGTCGGCCGGTGTGGCGGTGACGGAGTACGGCCGTGGCAGCGTCACCGACTGGTCGCCGATCACCTCCCCGGCAGGTTGGTAGCTGCCGTCGACCAGGTGCCACCCGGTGATGGATGGAGCCTGTGGGTCGACGACCCGCGGGGTCAGCCGAGTTCGACGGGGTCCACCCGGATGCGCAGCGGCTCGGCGTCCTTGCGGGCCGATCGGGCGGCGGCCAGGGTCCGCAGCGCGGCCGCCAGCGCCTTGCGTTCCGCGGTCGCGGCCCGCACCAGGGCGCGGGCGGGCTCCGTCTCGGATGCGCCGGCGCTGCCGGCCGCGCCCCGGGCGGACGGGGCACCGCGGTCGACCGGCATCGGGCCGAGCACCTCGCCGGTGTCGGGCAGCCTCAGCTCCCGGATCGCCGCACTCACGGTCGGCTCGTCACCGTCCAGTGCGGCCATCGCCACCGCCGGCGGGAAGCCCAGCGACGCCCGCGAGTCCAGTTCCGACTCGGCGTGGCCGGCCGGATCCCAGCGGATCAGCGCCTGCACCGGGCGCAGTCCGCTCTCGCCGCCGATGATCACCCGGCCGTCGGCGGACGCTGGCCGCACCAGGGCGGCGGCGGCCATCCATCGGCGCAATGCCTCCTCGGCGGCCCGCAGGTCCGGCCGGCCCAGCAACGTCGCGGCGTCCAGCAGCAGCGCGGCGCCGTATCCACCCTCGGCGATCGGCTCCGCTCCCGGGGTGGCGACGACGATCGCCGGCTCTGCCGGGACGAACGCCACGACCTTGTCGCCGGCCGAGGTGATCAACCGGGCGCCGGGGAAGGCGCGGCCGATCTCCTCCGCAGTGCGGGCGCTGCCGGTGGCGGTGGCCCGGATCCGTTCCGAGCCGCAGGCCGGGCAGCTCAGCCGCGGTGCCGCGACACCACACCACCGGCAGGACGGCGTGCGGGCGCCCCTGGTCAGCGCGAGCGGCCCCTGGCAGCGGCGGCAGCGGGCCGGCCTGCCACAGTCGGCGCAGGCCAGACCGGGCAGGTAGCCGCGACGGGGTACCTGGACGAGCACCGGGGCACCGGCGGCCAGGGACTGCCGGGCGGCCGCGAAGGCGGAGGGGGACAGCCGGGCGCGGGCGGCGGCCGAGTCCGCACCCACGGCGCGGTCGTCGCCGGCCGCCTCGATCCGCGGCATCCTGTCCCGCACGACCGCGCGGTCGGCGATGATCGGGTGCGCCCACCCGGAGCGCAGCAGCAGCTGCGCCTCGGCGGTTCGGGCGAACCCGCCGACCAGCAGCGCGGCGCCCTGCTGGGCGGACCGCAACCCCAGCACCTCCCGGGCGTGCGGGTAGGGGGCGCGCGGCTCGGCCAGCAGGTCGTCGCCGTCGTCGAAGATGGCCAGCAGTCCGGGATCGGCCACCGGCGCGAAGGCCGCCGCGCGGGTGCCGGCCACCACCCGGGTCCGGCCCCTGAGCACCGCCAGGAAGCGCCGGTAGCGCTCCGCAGGTCCGAGGTCCGCCGACAGCACGGTGTGCGTCCCGTCCGGCAGCACGGCCCCCAGGGCAGCATCCAGCCGGGCCAGGTCCCGGGCGTCCGGCACGACCAACAGCGCGCCCCGGCCGGCACGGAACGCGGCGGCGGCGGCCTCCGCGAGCCGGGCGGGCCAGTCCTCGCCGGGCGTCGCCTGCCACACGGCCCTGGCCGGCCGATGATCCCGAATCGCAGTCAGGAACGAGTTGCCGGCGATATATCCGGCCCAGCCGTTCCGGTCGGCGGCGTCGCGGGCCGGTGCGCCGTCACCGCCAGAGGCGGCGTCATCGCCGGGCGCGCCGTCGCCACCCGGGGTACCG
>JBIQML010000097.1:0-9348 GCA_044463405.1 Nakamurella lactea
TGCCCGATTGCTCGCTCGGCGCTCCGCTCCCCGACGGCTGCCACTTCGTGGCGACCCCGCCGCCCGCTACGACCTCGCTCACGGTGCCCGATTGCTCGCTCGGCGCTCCGCTCCCCGACGGCTGCCACTTCGTGGCGACGCCGCCGCCCGCTACGACCTCGCTCACGACGGCAACGGAGGTCAGGATCACATCCAGCTGTTCGGCGTAGCGGTCCAGCTCCTCGTCTGTGACCTCCAGCCTGGCCAGGTGCGCCAGATGCGCCACGTCCTCCCGGCTCAGCGCGGGGCGGTCGCCACCGTGCTCGCCGCTGCTGGATCCACTGCTGGTCACGACTCTCCCTGCTCCGGCCCGCAGTGCCCTGGGGCCGGTTCGAAACGCCGGAATCCCACACCCGACCGTCGGATTCCATCCCCGCGCAATCCTAGGTCGCCGGCCCCGAACGCCTCGCAGCACGCCCGCACAGAGTCCCGCGCAGTCCTGCACAGCGACGTCACACGACCGCAATACGGCCGGGACACAATGGACTACGTCGTCAGGGATCACGTCGACCGGTGGTGTGCACCGCGTTCCGACGGTCCCGATCCGGGAAGGACGTGGCATGGCTTACCTGCTCCGCGTGGATCTGCCGGATGTCCCCGGCACGCTGGGCGCGGTCGCCACCGCGCTGGGTCGGGTCGGCGCGGACATCCTGGCCATGGACATCGTGGAACGCTCGGCGGGCTCGGCCGTCGACGACTTGGTGGTCGAGCTTCCCGGCGGTCCACCCGATCTGCTGATCACGGCGGCGGAGTCGGTCCCCGGGGTGCGCGTCGAGTCGGTGCGGCCGGACCCCGGGGTGGCGGCCGCGCATCGCGAGTGGGAGCTGGTGGAGGCGCTCGCCGCGGATCCGGACCGCGCGCTGCACACGCTGGTGTCGCTGCTGCCCGAGGTGATGCGCATCGGGTGGGCGCTGGCCATGCGGGTGGACCCGGACGGACGGTGCCGCGCCATCGCCAAGAGCGCTGGGGCACCGGTCATCGACGGTCTCGCGTCCCCGCTGGGCGACCTTCGGCGACCTGCCCGGCTGGACAGTTCCGACGGCTGGATCCCGGACGATTGGCGGCTGGTGTCCACCGAACTCGCGGCCGCTCCGATCGCGGATGGGTCGATCGTACTGGCGGGCCGGCCGGGCGGGCCGGCGTTGCGTGACATCGAGGTGGCACGGTTGTCGCACCTGGCCGGGATGGCCGCGACCCTGGCCGGGCTGGCCCGCCCCTCCGAGGGCCGGTGACCGACCGGTCGCCGGGCCCGACGACAAACGAGTGAATCCTTGGCATCCGTGACGGCATCTGCTACACGCCGTGAAAGGTTTGATCACCCTGTGTAGGAATCACGCCCGAATCGGGCCTATCTATTCCACGGGAGTGTGGCAGGTCGCCGCAATATGTACTGTCTGTGGTTGACCCGTCACTGTCAGGGTGAATTTGCGCTCAGACAAGCACATCCCCGGGTAGCGTTTTGCTCGGGTGGCCGCATTGCGGCGTCCCTGTCCCGTAATTCCGGCCTGGCGTGGGGGTGCTGTGACGTCCGAGTCGTCCCGACCCTCCGTGCGCGCGCACCCCTGGAAAAGACTCGCCCTGCGATGCGGCGCTGTCCTCGGGTTGTCCGCCGGCGCGTGGCTGCTGGGGTCGGCGTGGTCGACGGCATCGGCCGACCCCGCACCACCGGCGTCCGGCCTGGCCGGAATCGTCCAGTCGGTCACACAGCCGGTGACGAGCCTGCTGGGCGACGTTCTCGCGCCGCTGGCCGGATCGGACGACGCCATCCCGGCGGACCCCGGTTCGGCCTCCAGCCCGGACGATCCACCCCCCACAGGCCAGAACAAGACGACTGAGCCAACAACGCCCGCAGACACTCCTTCCGGTCATCCCGGTACAGGCTCGGATCATCCGTCGAAACAGGTCAGTCCACGTCAATCCGGTCAGCAGGAGTCGCCTGCCGACTCGCGGGGCACGTCTTCGCCGGACGACCAGCGCCAGAAGGCAGCTGTCAGCCACTCCGGCAAATCGGACGCGGTAGCAGCCCCGAACGAGGCCGCAACCACACCGAACCGCACCACGGCATCAGCGAGCGGGCCGGCGGGCTCGAAGCCGACGGGCACGCACCAGGATTCGACGACACCTGCTGCGCAACACCATGTATCGACGCAATTGGCGCAGCCTGCGAAGCAAACATCGCACCACGCAACGCATTCCACAAATAACAGCGCGCGCCAGCCCTCTCGTGAGAACCGGGCCGTGACGTCCACCTTCGGTGCGACACAGCATGTTTCGTCCCATGAGAAAGCGGCCGCCGACGCTTCGAAGAAGACCACATCGGCCGCCGCTGCCACCAAGCCCGCTGCCACCAAGCCCGCTGCGGCCACGACCGGCCCGACGAACGCCACGACCCAGGGCGCCAAGGCCCCCGACACCGCGAACTCCCCGGAGACCGCGAACTCCGCCAAGACCCCGGACGCCAAGACCCCGGACGCCAAGACCGACACGGCGGAGACGCCGGCCGGAACCCCGGCGGCGCACCACGGCACGCTCGCCGGCGGCCTGGGATCGCTGCTGGGCGGGACGGTGTCCGCGGTCACCACGCCGCTGACCCCCGTCACCGAGTCGCTCACACCCGTCCTCACGACGGTGACCAACACGGTCGGCGACGCGGTCGCCCCGGTGGCCGACACCCTGGCCCCCGCGGCCGGTGTCCTGGACCCGGTCACGCAGGCCGCGGCGCCGCTGCTGGACCAGGTCACCGGGCTGACGGGCCCGGCGGTGGACGCCCTCGCACCGGCCACCGGCGCGCTGCTCGATCCGCTCGGGCAGGTCACCTCGGAGCTCACGTCACCGCTGGGCGACGTCCTGACGCCGGTCACCAACTCCCTCGAGCCCGTCACCACGCCGATCCTCGGTGCCCTTCAGCCGGTGACGACGCCGCTGGTCGGAGCCGTCGCGCCGGTCACGGACGCGCTCGCCCCGGTGACGGGATCGCTGATCGAGTCCCTGGCGCCGGTGACCGACGCGCTGGATCCCGTGCTGGACCCGGTCGTCGGCGCGCTCGACCCGGTCCTGGACGTGGTGGCACCGGTGACCGATCCGCTGGCACCGATCATCGCCCCACTCGATCCCGTGCTGCCGCCACCGCTGCAATCGGGCAGCGGATCGACCGGGCCCACCGGAGGTAGCACACCGAGCGACCCGAGCGACCCGACCGGGTCAACCGGTACCACCGGCACGCCCGGCGAGGGGGGCACCGCACCCGCCACGGACCCGACCGGTACCGGGACGTCACCGGATTCGGGAACCTCGGGTGACCCCGGCGGGGCGTCCGAGCCCGCCGGCGGCACGTCCGACATCCCGACGACCACTCCGGCCCACGACCCGACGACGCCGACCGGCACCGCCGGTAGCGTCGATCACCGCCCGACGGGGACCACGCCCCGGCACGACGCCGGCGGTCTCGCCGCCCCATCCGCCACCATCGACATCTCGGCCGCGCCGGACCCCGTTGCGTCGCCGATCGCCGCCGCGCCGGCGATCGCGATCGTGGGCCACCCCACGGCGCCGACGTTCTTGTCGCCCGTCGCAGCAACCACCCCCGCGCCGGCCGCGACCGGCGAGAGCCTCGGCCGGCCGGCCTCCGCCGCGGCGACGCCGTTGACCCCGACGCCGGACGCTCCGACCTCGCCTGGCGACCCCGCTCCGTCCGGCCCCACGACGGATGCCGCGGTTCCCGGCTCCGGCAGCATCGCGTCGTCCGGTAGCGCAGGCTCGCACGCGGCCACCGTGGTCGGCGCCGTCCGCGCTCCCGCCACCCTGGTGACCTGGCAGCCCGCGGCGAACGTGACCGCCGTGCTGCCGCACCACATCGACGATCCAGGCTTCTCCCCCGACTAGGGCCTGGCTCTCTCGCGACCTGACCGCCGTGGTCATGGTCGCCGTGCAGGTCGCGCCATCTGACGCGCGGCCGGTCGATCCTCCCGCCCGTCGCCTGCCGGTGCCTGCCGCACCGTCCGCAGCGCGGCGCCCGGATCGATCTCGGTCGGATCCCGCCATCGGCATGCGGATCCGGATCAGTGCTCCAGAGCCAGATCGCTCGACACCAGCAGGGAGCGTGAGCCATGAACACCCGCGCACCGAGCGGGCGGCGCGCCGCAGCCCGCCGCCCCGGGATGGTCAACCCGGATGCAGGAATCGGGCCCGCATCGATGACCGACATGCCGGATGCCGCAGAGGGGTCGGCATCCCATGTCACGGTCATCGACGCCACCGATCGCGTCACCGGACCGGTGACCGCGAGCTGCACCGGCACCGACCGCCCGTCCCTCGCACCAGCTGCCGCAGAGGGGTCGGCAGCCGGTGCGACGCCGGCGAACCGTCCGGCTGCCAGCCGGGCAGTGCGGTGCCTGCACGGATGTCATCGTGATGGATCTGGCCCTGGCCATGTGCCGCTGCTCGCAGCGGCGGCCATGCGAAGGTGGCGCCTCGTGACGAGGTAGCCGCCAGCGCGCCGGGTTGGGGGACTCGGCAGCGCCACCCCGGTACGCCGGTGCTCGAAAGGGGGGCACCGGCGTATCGGGGTGCCCATGCCTGGTCGGCCAGGATGCGGCTACTCGCCGACCTGCGCCACCGCTCGTGCCGCATCCGGGCCGGAGTCCAGCAGCACCCGGAACCCGTCCTCGTCCAGGATCGGCACGCCCAGCGATACCGCCTTGTCGAACTTGGAGCCCGGCGCGTCGCCCACCACCACGAAGGAGGTCTTGCCGGAGACCGATCCCGCCGCCTTGGCGCCGCGCTCCAGCAACGCCGCCTTGGCCTCGTCCCGGGAGAACCCGGACAGCGATCCCGTCACCACCACCGTCAGCCCGGCCAGCGTCTGCTCCGGGCGGTCGGTGACGTCGTCGGCCATCCGCACCCCAGCCGCGCGCCACTTGGCGACGATCTCGGTGTGCCAGTCCACGGTGAACCACTCCGTCACCGCCGCCGCGATGGTCGGTCCCACGCCGTCCACGGCGGCAAGGTCCTCCTCCGGTGCGGACTCGATGGCGTCCAGCGACCCGAAGTGCTGCGCCAGCGCCCGCGCGGCGGTCGGCCCGACGTGCCGGATGGACAGCGCCACCAGCACCCGCCACAGCGGCTGTGAGCGCCGCTCGGCGAGGTTGTCCAGCAGCTTGCGCCCGTTGGCCGACAGCGCACCCGCCTTGGTGGTGAACAGCGGCACCTGCAGCAGCTTCTCCTCGTCCAGGGTGAACACGTCACCCTCGTCGGCGATCACGCCGGCGGACAGCAGTGCGGTGGCGGCCTCGTACCCGAGCCCCTCGATGTCGAACGCCCCGCGACCGGCCAGGTGGAACAGCCGCTCCCGCAACTGGGCCGGGCAATGCCGGCTGTTCGGGCACCGGATGTCCACGTCGCCCTGCTTGGCCGGACGCAGTTCGGTGCCGCACTCCGGGCAGTGCGTGGGCATCACGAACTCCCGCAGGTCGCGGCCCTCGCGCAGGCCGACCACCGGGCCCAGCACCTCCGGGATCACGTCACCGGCCTTGCGGATGACCACCGTGTCGCCGATCAGCACGCCCTTGCGCTTGACCTCCTGCGCGTTGTGCAGGGTCGCCATGCCGACCGTCGACCCGGACACCAGCACCGGCTCCAGCACGGCGAACGGCGTCACCCTTCCGGTGCGCCCCACGTTGACCTCGATGGAGCGCAGCAGCGTGGTGGCCTCCTGCGGGGGGTACTTGTAGGCGATCGCCCAGCGGGGGGCCCGCGAGGTGGCGCCGAGCCGGCGCTGCACCGCAACCTCGTCGACCTTGACCACCAGTCCGTCGATCTCGTGCGACACGTCGTGCCGGTGCTCGCCCCAATAGGCCACCCGCTCGATGACCTCCGCCGCGGAGGCGACCACCCGGTTGTGCTCGGAGACCGGCAGGCCCCACGCGCGCAGCCGCTCGTACGCCTCGGACTGGCGCCGCATGTCGAACCCGACCCGCCTGCCGATGCCGTGGCACAGCATGGACAGCGGGCGGGAGGCGGTGACCTTCGGATCCTTCTGCCGCAGCGACCCCGCAGCGGAGTTGCGCGGGTTCGCGAACGGCGCCTTGCCGGCCGCCACCAGCTGGGCGTTCAGCTCCTCGAACGCCTCCACGGGGAAGAACACCTCGCCGCGGACCTCCACGAACTCCGGCACGTCGTGCCCCCCGTCATCCCGCAGCCGGTGCGGGATGGCGCCGATGGTGCGCACGTTAAGGGTGACGTCCTCCCCGACCCGGCCGTCGCCGCGGGTGGCGGCGCGCGTCAGTCGTCCGTTCTCGTAGACCAGGTCGACCGCCAACCCGTCGATCTTCAGCTCGGTCAGCCAGCTCACCCGGCCACCGGCCTCCCGCTCGGTCCGGACGAGCCAGGCGTCCAACTCGTCGGTGGAGAACACGTTGTCCAGGCTGAGCAGGCGCTCCGGGTGCTCCACCGCGGCGAATCCGGTGGCGAATCCTCCACCGACCTTCTGGGTGGGCGAGTCCGGGGTGACCAGCGCCGGGTAGCGCTCCTCCAGGGACTCCAGCTCGCGCAGCAGGGTGTCGAACTCGCCGTCGGACATGGTCGGCGAGTCCAGCACGTAGTAGCGGAACTGCGCGTCGCCGATGACGTCGACCAGCTCGGCATGCCGGGCGGAGTCCGCAGGAGGTACGTCGGCGGGTGTCGCAGCATCCGAAGTCGTCACAGGCAGAGCGTAGCCACCGGGCCGGACAGCGACGCCGCGGAGCCGAAGAGGCCGAAAGCGAACATTTGGTGCATTCTTCGTGCAGGGCGGGACACGGTTTGACCACGAATATGTCATGACATCTTCAACTCTGAAGGTCGACGCGGTACGGTCCGATCGCCAACCAACGGATCGTCGGGGCCATCCGGCCTCCCGATGCCGCGAGAGATGCGGAGATCAGATGGGAACGAAACGACTGCTCACGGTGGCGTCGGCCGCAGTGCTCGCCCTCGGCCTGGCCGCGTGCGGGTCCAGCGGTGATACCAGCGGCGCCGGCTCGGGATCGGCGGCGTCGAGCCCCTCCGGGACCAGCGCCTCATCTTCAGCTACCAGCGCCTCGTCATCGGGCACAAGTAGCTCGTCGTCGGGCTCAAGTAGCTCGTCGTCGAACGGATCGAGCGCATCATCCGCGGGTTCGGGCCAGGGCGCATCGTCCAGCGGAGGCAAGCACATCACGTTCTACCTCTCGGGCGACGTGAACATCCGCGGCTTGTGGCAGGACACAATCATCCCAGGCTTCACGAAGGCCAACCCCGGCTACTCGGTCTCGATCACGTTCTCCGAGCACGGCGTGAACGACACCACCACGCTGGCCAAGCTCGGGGCCGCGGTCAAGCAGGGCAAGAATCCCAGCATGGACATGATCGAGGCGGGCTTCAGCACCAGCGCCGCGGAGGCGAAGCTGGTTGAGCCGATCTCGACGAAGCAGGTCCCCAACCTGAAGAACGTGGATCCCAACCTGCTGAAGGCCGTCGACAATCGCGGCGTGCCCTATCGCGGTTCCTCGGTCGTGCTTGCGTACGACTCAAGCAAGATCAAGAATCCGCCGAAGACGCTCGACGAGTTGGTGAAGTGGATCAAGGACAATCCCGGCAAGTTCACCTACAACTCGCCGAATTCCGGTGGCTCCGGGTTCTCCTTCGTGCAGACCGTGCTGGACGCGAACATGTCACCGGACGTCACCGAGAAGATGTACTACGACACGAACTACAGCAAGGACCTGGAGTCCGGGTGGACGAAGGGCATGCAAGTCCTGCACGACCTGACGCCCGACATCTACCAGCACGTGTATCCCAACGGGAACCAGGCCGTCCTGGACTTGCTCGGTAGCGGTCAGATCGAGATGGCTCCGGTGTGGTCCGACATGGCGTTGTCTAGCCTGGCCAAGGGCGCTCTGCCGAAGACGGTCAAGCTGGCGCAGATCACCAACCCGACGTTCACCGGAAGCGCGGTCTATCTGGTGACGCCGACGACGAGCCCGAACAAGGCCGCCGTGGAGAAGCTGATGAACTACGTGTTGCAGCCAGACGTACAGGCCAAGATCGTCAAGGCCATCGCGGGATATCCCGGTATCAAGTCGTCCCTGTTGCCGTCGAGCGAGAGCGACATGTTCTCCGGTCTGGACACCTCGGATCTGCGTCCGACCTACTCGGCGAAGTTCTCCAATGACGCCAAGCTGCAGTGGCAGCAGCAGGTGCCGTGAGCGTAATTGCACCGCCACCCGAGGCGCCTGCCCGGCCCGCGCCGGGCAGGCGCCCGCCGAATGGGGCGGGTAGGAGGTCACTCGTTGGCCTGCTGATGGCCTCACCCCCGGTGCTGGTCATCGCGGTCTTTATCGGATTTCCGGTCGTCGCAGCGATCCTGTACACCTTGGGATACGCCGGCGGTCCGAACTCGGTGATGTCGATCATCGCCCAGGACCAGCATCTGGGCTTCGCGACGCTGGGCGCCTACCGTGCCGTGTTCGCCGACCCGAGCTTCCGCAGTGACCTGCTCGTCACCGTCATCGTGACGGTGCTGACGGTGTTCTTCGTCCTGGTGCTGAGCTGGTCCATCGGCTTGTACTTGCGGCTGTCCGGCTCTCGGGCGGCGAAGATCCTGTCCTCGCTATCGGTGGTGCCGCTGTTCATTCCGGTGGTCATCGCGTCGTTCGCGATCCGGCAGTTCTACGCCGGAAACGGGTTCCCTCGGACGATCGCGTCCATGGCCGGGTGGGACTCGTTCCCGACCATCTCCTACACCATGACCGCCGTGACCATCGGCGAGGTGTGGACGCAGTTGCCGTTCGGCGTCTTGCTGATCGCGTCCGGCCTGCAGGCCGTGCCGGAGGCCCTCATCGAGGCTGCCAGGGACGCGGGAGCCGGCACCTTACGGATCATCCGCAGCATCCTGATCCCGATGACAACCCTGCCCACGGTGATCGTGGGGACATTCTGCGCCATCTACGTTCTCGGCAGCTTCACGGTTCCCTACCTGATCGGCCCCAACGCCCCGAACCTGCTGGGCGCATCGATGACCTACCAGATGCAGTCGTTCGGTCGGCCGCAGCAGGCGGAGGTGATGGCAGTTGTGGTGTTCATCGTGGCCGCCGGCATCGGAGCCGCCTACGTGTGGGCCAACGTGCGCGCCAACCGGACTTCCGGAGTGACACAGTGAGCGACGGCGGAGCGGGCCGGGCCCCGTACTGCGGAGCGGCGGGGGCCGCCCGCGGAGACCGGAGCGAACCGTGGGCACCGAGCGACGGCGGAGCGGGCCGGGCCCCGTACTGCGGAGCGGCGGGGGCCGCCCGC
>JBIQML010000097.1:9448-11219 GCA_044463405.1 Nakamurella lactea
GGAGACCGGAGCGAACCGTGGGCACCGAGCGACGGCGGAGCGGGCCGTTGGAAGCCATGAACGAACCCGCGGTGGCCACTGCGGCTCCCGCGGCTCCTGAGGGCCGGACAGTCTACGCCGATTACCGGCCACCTGGCGTCGGGCGCCGCGTCGTACGCTCGATCGTCTTCGTGGTGTTCCTGGTGCTGTTCGCGGTATTCGTACTCGGGCCAATCGTCTGGTTGGCGATCCACGCCTTCTCCGGCCAGTGGAACTTCCCGGAGATCCTGCCGCGACAATGGACCCTCAAATGGTGGAAGACCGTCTTCTCGGACCCATCCCTCCTGGGCACCATGCGGCTCAGCGTGATTCTCGCGATCATCGTGACGTTGGTGTCCTCGGTCATTTGTCTTCCCGCCGCCTACGCGTTCTCCCGGTACAAGTTCCCGGGCCGGCAGACCATGCTGATCTCGCTGTTCGCCGCAAACGCGTTCCCCAAGATCGGCCTGTTCGTGGCGCTGGCAGGCCTCTTCTACACGTTGAACCTGATGGAGACGTTCGTCGGGCTGATCATCGTCCAGCTACTCGGCACCGTCATCTACATGACCTGGATACCCGCGGCAGCCTTCGCCTCGGTGCCCCGGAGCTTGGAGGAGGCCGCGCGCGACGTGGGCGCCAGCCCGTTGCGGGTCTTCTTCAAGGTCACCATGCCGCTGGCCGCGCCCGGGATCTTCGTGGCCATGATTCTCTCGTTCATCTCCGCCTTCGACGAGGCGCAGGGTTCCTACCTGGTCGGGGCGCCCACCTACCTGACGATGCCCAGTGAGATGTACACCCTGGTGCTGAACTATCCGCCGCCAGTCGCGGCCGTGTTCTCCATCGTGCTGTCCGCTCCGTCGGTGATTCTGATGCTCCTGGTCCGGCGACACATCATGGGCGGCACACTGGCCGAGGGCTTTCAGCTGAGGTAAGAGACCTGGCTCCGGCATGTCGGAGCGAACGAGTGCGATAGGGAGACGATGAGCAACCACCCCAGTGCGGCCGCGGTCTCAACGCGGTCGGACCGCTCCGAGGACGATGCCGGCAGACACGGTTCCGGATTGCACCTGCGCGGCATCTCCAAGGTTCTGGGAGGTCGCACCATCATCGCTGACCTGTCGCTGTTGGTGGCGTCCGGCGAGTTGGTGTGCCTGCTCGGACCATCGGGTTGCGGCAAGACGACGACGCTGCGGATGATCGGAGGATTCATCCGTCCGGACTCCGGCGAGGTCCTGATCGATGGCGACGACGTCGCCCAGGTCCCGCCGGAGCGACGCCCGACTGCGATGGTGTTCCAGAACTACGCGCTCTGGCCCCACATGACGGTGTTCGACAACGTGGCGTTCGGCCTGAAGCTGCGGCGACTGGGTTCCTCGGAGGTCAACCGACGGGTCTCCGAGGCGCTGGAACTGGTCAATCTCAGCCATCACATCCGCAGCCGTCCGGCGCAGATCTCCGGCGGTGAGCAGCAGCGGGTCGCGCTCGCCCGTGCCCTGGTGCTGGAACCAAAGGTGTTATTGCTGGACGAACCGCTGTCGAACCTGGATGCCAAGCTCCGGGTGCGGGTGCGCGAGGAGATCCGAGCCATCCAGCAACGGCTGCAGATCACCACCGTGTTCGTGACTCACGACCAGGATGAGGCACTGTCCGTCGCCGATCGGATCGCCGTCATGAATGGTGGCAAGATCGAGCAGTACGCGGGCCCCGATCAGCTCTACCGTGAGCCCGAGACGAGGTTCGTCGCGGATTTCGT
>JBIQML010000098.1:0-11206 GCA_044463405.1 Nakamurella lactea
TGCCGGAGTGCTCCTCACCGAGATCGGCCTGATGATGGCCACGCCGCTGCTCCTGCAGATCGCCGCCCGCCTCGGAGCCGGCCTGCCCACCACCGGCCGGCTCGCGCTACGAGACGCCGCACGCCATCGCGGCAGGACAGCGCCCGCGATCGCCGCGATCATGGCAGCCACCTCCGCCGCGGTGGCCGCGACGGTGTTCTTGACCACGATCCAACACGACAGGGCCGCGTCGTACGTGCCCGGTCTGCAAGTGGGTCAGGTGAACGTGCAACTGGGCCGGTACGACCGCCCCGGCGCCGACACCGACGCGATCGAACGGGTCCAGCAAGCCGTGGCCCAGCAATGGCCAGGCGCACCATCAGCGGTCTACCGCCGACCCGGCGGCGACGTCGGGATAGCTCTACAAGTCCCTGTAGAGAATCAATGCCCGTGGTACCAATCGCCAGGCGGACCCAACTCGGGTCCAACCAACAGGGCACAACCGACCCACGATGAACTCACGCAGGCTGCCACAGACTGGCGCTGCACCGACATGTCGTTCTCCCACCTGACCGACCGACAAGCCGGCGTCCACACCTGGAACGGCAGCAGTTTCAACATGCTGCCCAACCTGATCATCGGCGGCCCGGAGCTACGCCAACTGGCCGCTGGCATCCCGGATCCGGCCGCAGACCACGCGCTCACCGACGGCGGTGCCGTGGTCCTGGATCGCCGGGACCTGTCAGCCAACGGCACCGTCGGAATCGTTCAGACCCACTACGGCGACGAGGACGGGAACGGGAACGGCCAGACAGCATCGTCGCAAACGCACACCGTGCCCGCAGTGCTCGGCCGCTGGTCGCCCGTGCCACTGGGCGTCGTTCTCTCACCGAAAGCGGCGGCCTCCCTCGGGCTGCAGACCGCCTGGTCGGGCGTGCTGGCCTCGCCAACGTCGATGCCGACCACCCAGGACGTCACCGACTTCGTCCAGCGCGTCGCCGCGACCAGCGGCGTGAACGTGACCGTGGACGTGGAAAGAGGCACACCACCATTCGGGAACGACGAAGCCGCACTGATCTGGGTCGTCCTGGCCATCGCCTGCCTGCTCATCGCCGGCACCGTCGCCGTCGTCACCGCACTCGGCATCGCCGACAGCAGACCAGACCTCGCCACCCTGGCAGCGATCGGCGCCCGACCACGGACACGGCGACTCCTGTCCGGATTCTCAGCCGGGCTGGTCACCGCACTCGGCTGCGTCCTGGGCGGACTGCTCGGCCTCGTGCCCGCCTACGGACTGCTGACGCTCATGGACCAACTCGGCGCGTTCGCCCACATCTCTTTCGCCGTGCCCTGGACCACGCTGCTCATCCTCGCGTGTGGTCTCCCGCTCGCAGCGTTCGCGGTCGGTGCGGGCATCACCCGATCCAGACTGCCCATGGTCGCCAGAATCGACTGAACAACAACCAAGTCCAGCCGCAGCACCACCGAAGCGTCCCCGCCCACGCACGTGCAACACCGGCTGCGGCGGCCCCACGGAACGACCCGCTCGCGCCCCCTCACCAGAGCCCCACCATCGCCGGGGCGCCCGCCGGGCCACTCGCGCCGAGCCCACAGCGATCCCAGATCGCCAATCCCCTTCCGGAATGCGCGGTCGCTACAGCTGCAGGTGAAGGCGCAGTGCGTCGTCGAGGTGCACCATGACGTCCGCAGGGGCCCGGCCGAGGATCGCGCCGACCCGCTCGACGGCGATGGAACGGACCTGCTCGGCTTGGGCCTTCGAGTCCTGCCGAAGACCGGTCCCCGCCGCAGGCAGCAATGTTTGGAACGGGAAGATCCGATCGACGTTGCTCGTCACCGGTACGACAGTGACCACCCCGCGGCCGAGCCGCGACGCGATCGAGTTCGCCCTGTCGTTGCTGACGATCACTGCCGGACGTCGTTTGTTGGCCTCGTTGCCGCGCGCAGGATCCAAATCGACGAGACGGATCTCACCGCGCAGCATCGGCGAGCCCGTCGGCGGCCGTCACGTTCCACGCCGCGTGGTCACCTGATTCTTCCCACTCCTGCCAAGCAGCTTCGTAGTCCTGCTCCAAGTCGGGCAGACGCAACATGCGCACGGCGTGCTGCAGCGCGGCCGACCTGGAGGGGAGGCCTGCCGTGCGGGCGTACTCGTCGAGGACGGCTACATCCTCATCGGGCAGGCTGACGCTCAGTTTCATACCGTGATGCTACCGCAGTACTACCCCGATGCGACCGGCAGCAGCTACAGCCGCATGTGTCGGCGCCCCAGTGAGGGATGGTCTCTGGGGCCGCCACCAGGAGCGTGGCAGCCCCGGGTCGCCGTACCAGATTCGCCATCCCCGCGAGCGTCGTTGCACCGACTGCCCGCGGCACCAGCGCCGACCGCAGCCCGCACCCTGCCGAACTGTCAGCGGGTCCTCGTCGGATGCCCGTCGAGTGCGATCTCCAGTCCGATCCCACGGCCTCCGTGTTTTCGGAGGGTCCCCACCAGGGTGACGACCCGGAACAGGCGGAACCGGTTGCCGTACTTCGCCGTCAGCGCCCGCGTGGCGATGTGGGACTCACGGCGGTGCAACGCCCGCGCTCGCCCCGGCCGCCAGGGGCCGAGCGGACGGCCCTCGAAGTCCGACGCGGCGATCTCGACCCGGGAGTCCCGACGGATGCGGGTGACCTTCCACGACCGGTTCGGGGTGTAGTCATACCACCGCCCGCCGTCCGGTGCCAGCCAGATCGGCGTGGCCGCAACCGACCCGTCGCGGCGGAACGTTCGTAGCGCGAAAAACCGATCCTCTGCCGGATCCGCTCGGCGGCTCACGATCGTTGCGATGCGGGCGGACGGAGCTCCCCGATGGTGACCAGAGAAGCGACCACGATAAGGAACCCGATGCCCCATGAAGCCGCGGCCGAGGCGGCCAGCAACGCGGCACCGGCCAGCACCAGGGCCAGCTTGACGGCAAGCAGCCACGGATAACGCAGCCGCCACACCGCGCGCGGAGCCAGGCACAACCCCCACAAGGTCGCGACGAGCAGGGGCAGCATCACGGCCAGGGCGACGGCGACCACGCCCGAGCCCAACCGGGCGCCCGCGACGGCGACAGCAGCCAGCAAGACCAGTTCGGCCAGAAACACCAGCACATCCAACGCACGGACCGTCCGGACATCGGATCCAGGCCCGACGACATCCCCTCCGACCGTGCGGTGCCGAACGATGCCGGGCGTCGCTCGTCTCATCGGGACGCCTCCGCACCATGGGCGTCACCGCGCAGGCCCGCTTCGTCACATTCCGGTCCCCGTGGCGGCTGCTCCGGTGGGCACGACCCGCGCGTGGCGGGCGTGAGTTCGGCGAACCGCACGATCGCGTCGATGACGGCCTGGAACCGGATGGACTGGAAAACATCGAAGCTGTGCTGCGCGCCGGGAAGTTCGGCATACACGACCGGCCGGTGCGAGACCGCGCGGAGCCGGCGGGCGAACGCCCGCGCCTGCTGGCGGGGGACCAGCGTGTCCAGGCTGCCGTGAACGAGCAGGAACGGGGGCGCATCGGCGTTGATCGCCTCCTCCGGTGATGTCCGCCCGTGGGCAGGTCCCATGCTGCCGTAGTAGCCGTACAGGCCGATCACGGCGGCCACGTCACTACCGGTCAGCGCGGCCGTTGCGGCCAGGTTCGCTCCCGCGGACCCGCCGGCCGCGAAGACTCGGTCGGGGTCGCCGCCGTGGGCCCGCGCGTTCTCACGTACCCAGGCCAGCGCGGCCCGGGTGTCGGCGAGTTGCTCGCCATGGCTGGCCCGGAACTGGCGCCGGCCGGCGCTGACGCACACCCAGCCTTGGGCGGCCAGCCGGTAGATCAACGCCCGGGAGCCGAGCATCTTGTTGCCTAGCATGGCGTGGAAGTACACCAGCACCGGAGCCGGCCCGTCCGTGGCGCGAACTCGACGGGACACGTAGACATCCAGCAGGTTCCCGCGCCGAGCGGGTCCGTACCGCACGTTGCGGATGCGGCGCACGTCCGGCCGCCAGGACATCACCGGAACCAGCAGCCGCCACCACACCGGCCGGGTGTACCGAGGCTTCCCCGCGGGCCCGTAGACCGCCTGCAACGCCTGCGAGAGCGCCGGACGGGCCGACCGGGCGCGCACCGCGAGCCGCGTCAGCAGCCCCAGGTCCGCCACGGCGAAAGCGGCGGCCAGCCACCACCACACCACCGGCTGGGGGTGGATCAGGGTGCCGATCGTGCCGGCGATGAGCCACCACATCCCCACGAAGGGCGCCTCGTTGATCCACCAGCCCAGCGCGAACTGCAGGTTGAACGGCGACGGGCGCCGAGGGACGGGAGGACGCAGCGCCATCACGGCGAACAACGCCAGGATCAGTGTCGTGTTCAACACGCTGGTCACGCTCTCCCCTTCCATGCCGCACGACCGACCGTGCACCTGCCCAGGTGCGTCCGAACGTTCACGTGGCACCCCCTATCCTCAACAACTACGATCGTTGTAACCAAGCTACTACTATCGTAGTGACATGTTCAAGGGGAGTGCTGGATGAGTCGGCGAGACGAGATCGCGCAGGCGGCGATGGAACTCATCGCCGAGGGCGGTGGCCATGCGCTCAGCCACCGCCGGATCGACCGACGCCTCGGTGTGCCGGAAGGCACCACGTCGAACTATGCGCGCACCCGTCGTGACCTGATCCTGATGGTCGTGCAGCGCATCGCCAGCATCGCGCAGCTCCGCGAACCCGCGGCGCCGCCGCCCCGCACCATCGACGAGGCGACCGGACAACTCGTCGACGCGTTCGACACGGTCGTCGCCCGCGGAGCAGACATCCGGGCGCGCATGGCGCTGACCATCGATTGCCAGGACGACCCCGAGCTCTACGCGCTGCTCACCACGGACTCCCCCGTCCGCGAAACCATCACCGATCAGGCCCGCGAACTGCTGGAGCAGCTTGGCATCCCGGACAGCCGGCAACGCGCCATCGACCTGATCGCCATCATGAACGGCCTGTTCTACGACCGGCTGATCGGCTACGGCGTGCTCGGCACGCCCGCCGACGCCGCGGCAGTCCTGCGCGGATGGCTGACCGGGATCAGCGCACCGGCGCATGCAGCAGTGACATGAGGCGAGCGCCGGCGGGCCGCTATGCCGACGTCACCGCCCGGGTTCACGACCAGAACCCGGTCAGCCGGGTCGATCTTGCGCAGGTGAAGCGCGTCCAGCGCGGCCTTCTGCTGGTGGGTGATCATCCGATCGTCGGCGTGCGGGAAGACGCCTGGCGCGATCGACATGGCGTTCCAGCGGCATCCGCGTCAGGCTACGGCCAACGCGTCGTTGTTCCCGACACCCCTTCGCGGACAGGTGCCCCGGCAGAACGCATCTCGACCCGCATCGCGTCACCGTCGACCTCGGCCCGCGCGACTCCCTCGGAGGTCACCGCCACGCGCAACTCCCGTCCGGCGACCCGCAGCCCGGACACCGTCACCGCCCCGATCCCTCCGGGCGGCGAGACCCGGAGCACGCCGCCGGGCGCGTCCGCCTCCAGGCCGAGAAAGGCCTGCAGGATCGTCACCGCCGACGCCGCCGACCAGGCCTGTGGCCGGCAGGCCGCCGGATATGGCACCGGCACGGCGATGTCGGCGCGGTCGAAGCCGCCGAACAGCTCCGGCAGCCGGCCGTCGAAGGCGGCGCCCGCCGCGACCAACCCCTCGGCCAACGTCGCCGCCTGCCCGGCGAATCCGCGCCGGACCAGCCCGTGGATGGCGATCGCGGTGTCGTGCGGCCACACCGAGCCGCAGTGGTAGCTCAGCGGCGAGTAGCCGCCCGTCGCGGAACTCATGGTGCGCAGCCCGAATCCGCTGCACATCGAGGGATGCACCATCCGATCGGCGATCGCCGACGCCTCCTGCGCGGTGAGCATGCCGGAGGACAGCAGGTGCCCCATGTTGGAGGCCGGCGCGTCCACCGGTCGCTTGCTCCCGTCCAGCGCCAGCGCCGGATACCGGCCGACGTCGTCGGCCACCCAGAACCGCGCACGGAACGCCTCCGCAAGCCGGCCGGCGTAGTCCCGCCAGCGGTCGGCGCCGGGCCGGCCGAAGGCGTCCAGCAGGTCGGCCCCGGCCAGCGCGGCCTCATGCGCGTAGCCCTGGACCTCGGCCAGCGCCACCGGCCCGGCGGCGATCCGCCCGTCGGCGAACCGGATCGAGTCACCGGAGTCCTTCCAACCCTGGTTGGCCAGCCCGCGCCCCGACCGGTCGACGTATTCCAGGAATCCGTCACCGTCGCTGTCCCCGTAGTCCGCCATCCAGGCCAGCGCCTGCTCGGCCGCCGGCAGCAGCGCCCGCACCAGCGATTCGTCCATCCCCCAGCGCCACGCGTCGGCCAGCAGGCACACCCACAGCGGGGTCGCGTCCACGGTGCCGTAGTAGGCCGGGGGCAGGGCGAATTCGCCGAGCGAGAACTCGCCGCGGCGCAACTCGTGCAGGATCTTGCCGGGCTCCTCGGCGGTGTCCGGGTCCAGCGCGGTGCCCTGCCGGGCGGCCAGCACCGCCAGCGTGCCCTCGGCGATGCCGGTGCCCAGCGGTAGCAGCATGCGCGCCGCCCAGATCGAGTCCCGCCCGAAAAGCGTGAGGTACCAGGGTGATCCGGCCGCCAGGAACTGATCGTCGGGACGGTCGGCGATGCCCATCCGCAGCGCCTGCAGGTCTGTCACGGCGCGGGTGACGAAGGGTGCGAGGCGGCGGTCGTCGGCGGTGACGACGGGTGGTCGGAACGGTGACGGGCCCGCCGCCGGCACCACCACCGCGTCCGGGTCGTCCACCCGCACCGACCACTCCACGCCGGCCCGGCCGCGGCCGGGAACCGTGACCCGCCAGCGCAGCCGGCCGCCGCCGTCCGTCACCGCCGCGTCGGCGCCCTCGGCGGACACACGCGCCGCCAGCCGGTCGTTGCGCAGCACGAATCCGCCCGCCACCCGGCGGAACGCGGCGGGGTGCCCGGCGGCACCCACCTTGACGGTCTCGATCTCGGCCAGGTCCGCAGACAGCGCCAGCTCGACGGTGGTCTCGATCGGCTCGGCGGTGACGTTGACCAGGGTGACGGTCTCCACGCAACCGGTCGGGCGGGCGCGCCTCCGCCGCCGCACCCACACCGTCGGATCGGCGATGCGGTCGCCGAGCGAGCGGACCAGACCGATGAACTCGGCCGTCTCCGGGGTTGTGGAGGTGGTCGCGACCGGCTCCGGCTCGGCACCGCCGACGGTCAGCTCGGCGGCCGAGATCACCCGGACGTCGGCAACCATCGCGCCCTGCGCGCCGGCGGGTCGCAACTGCCCGTCCGGGGCGGACAGCACGGCGGTGGGCGCGGCCAGGCAGGTCACCAGCTCGTGCAGCAGCGGTTGCCGGGGCGGGTCGGGCACGCGAGCTCCTCTCCCACCCCGCCGACGAAGGCCGAGATGCAACTGTGACCGGGCCGTACCGCGCGAGTGTCTTGACAGGCGCGGTGACGCGGATAACACTACGACCATTCCTTGGATCGTTCCAAGACCGGTTATCCCCGAATTTTGGATCGTTCCAAGCACGCAGGGCTGATCGGCCGGTACGGAGTGCCACGGCGGTTCACCGGCCGAACTCGCCCGCTGGGCGATGCGCGAGCGGCGGAAAGGGGAGCCCGATGCCGGAGACGGACACCGACGAGGAGCGGCCGGGCCAGGTCGGGCGCGCCACGCTGGGTTCGGTCGCCGCTCGCGCCGGCGTGTCCCCGCAGACGGTGTCCAACGTGCTCAACGCTCCGCACCTGGTGCGCCCGGCGACCGCGGAGCGGGTGCGGGCGGCGGTGCGCGAACTCGGCTACCGCCCGCACCGCGCGGCGCGCCAGTTGCGCACGCACCGGTCGCACGTGCTGGGACTGCGGGTGGAGGCCTCGCCGGGCGACGGGGTGTTCGACAGGTTCCTGCACGCGCTCACCGACGCCGCCGCCGAGCGGGACTACCGGGTGATGCTGTACACCGCCAGGGGCGACGACGCTGAGATCGCGGCGTACTCCGAGCTGTACGACCGCTGGGACCTGGACGGGTTCGTGCTGACCTCGACGCACCCCGGGGATCGCCGGACCTCGCACCTGGCCGAGCGGGGCATCCCCTGCGTGACCTTCGGTCGCCCTTGGGACGCCTCCGACCACCACCCCTGGGTCGACGTGGACGGGGCGGCCGGCACCAGGGCGGCCACCGAGCACCTGCTCGCGACCGGCCATCGACGGATCGGCTTCCTCGGATGGCCGGAGGGGCCCGGCGTCGGTGACGATCGACACGCCGGCTGGGCCTCCTCGTTGCAGGCAGCCGGCGTCCCGGCGGGCCCCGTGGCGCGCAGCCACAACGACCTCACCGAGGGACGGACCGCTGCCGCCGTGCTGCTGGACGATCCGGACGTCACCGCGCTGGTCTGCGTGTCGGATGTGCTGGCGCTGGCGGCGACGGCCGAGATCGCCGCCACGGGGCGGCAGGTCGGGTCCGACGTCGCGGTGGTCGGGTTCGACGACACCGACGTCGCGCAGATGGCCGGGCTCAGCTCGGTCCACCAGCCGCTGGTCGAGGTCGCCGAGGCCTGCATCCGGCTGATCACCGACCTGCTGGACTCCCCCACCTCCGGCGCGTCCCCCGAGCGGGTGCTGCTCGCGCCCCGGCTGGTCGTCCGGGCGTCGTCCGAGCCGGGGTGAGCAGTTCCGACCGATACCGGGTCGGCAACGGGCCGGGCCGGCAAGCAGGAATACCGACGAGACAGCAAGGAGCGAGCGGAATGTCATCACATCGAACGTCCCGCATGGCGCTGGCCGCCGTCACCGGGGCAGTGCTACTGATCAGTGCCGCGTGCGGCAGCGGCGGGGCCGGATCGGCGTCCGGCGTATCGCCGTCCGGATCCGCGGGGGGCTCGGCCAGCGCGTCGTCGTCCGGCAGCGGTTCGGCGAGCTCGGCCGGGTCGGGGAGCTCGGCATCCTCGGCGGGTTCGGGGTCGGCCGCCAGCAGCGCGGGATCGGGCAGCGCCGCCTCCTCGGGCAGCGCCGCCTCCTCGGGCAGTGCCCCGGGCTCGGCGTCGGGCAGCTCCTGGAGCCCGCCCGCCAACATGCCCAAGGCCAACCTGACGATCCTGTTCGGGTCCTCGGGCGACGCCGAGACCAACGCGCTGAAGGCCGCGACCGCCGACTGGGCCAAGCAGACCGGATCCACCGTCACCGTCACGCCGGCGTCGAAGATGGATCAGCAACTGGCGCAGGGCTTCTCGTCCAACACCCCACCGGACCTGTTCTACCTGGACCCGGGCAAGCTGGGCACCTACGCCAAGGCCGGCAACCTGTGGTCCTACGGCGACCAGCTGCCGAACAAGGGGGACTTCTACCCGGCGCTGGCGCAGACCTTCACCTACGACGGCAAGCTGGTGTGCGCCCCGAAGGACCAGTCCACCCTGGCGCTGTGGATCAACACCGAGGACTGGAAGGCCGCCGGGCTGACCGACTCCGACATCCCCACCAACTGGGACCAGCTGGCGTCGGTGGCCAAGAAGCTCACCACCGACGGCCGGGTCGGGCTCTCGATGACGGCGACCAGGGACCGGGTGGACGCGTTCCTCGTGCAGAACGGCGGTTACCTGGTCAATGACGACGGCACCAAGGCCACCGTCAACTCGCAGCAGAACATCCAGGCCCTGACCTACGTCAAGAAGCTCATGACGGACGGCGTGATGAAGTGGGCCTCCGACCTCGGCACCAACTGGGGCGGCGAGGCATTCGGAACGAACAAGGCCGCCATGACCATCGAGGGCCCCTGGATGTTCGGCGCGCTGTCCAGCGACTTCCCGAAGATCAAGTACAAGATCGTGCCGCTGCCCGCCGGTCCGACCGGAACCAAGGGCACGCTGGTGTTCACCAACTGCTGGGGCATCGCATCCGCCAGCAAGAACCACCAGCAGGCGCTCAACCTGGTCGAGTACCTGACCCAGCCCTCGGTGGAGATGCAGTTCGCCAAGGCCTTCGGCGTGATCCCCTCGGTGAAATCCGCGCAGGCCGCCTACCTCAAGGAGTTCCCGGACAACAAGGTGTTCGTGGATGGCATCGCCTATGCCAAGGGCGTCGTCACCGCCGCGGGGGTGACGGAGGTGCTCAGCGACTTCGACTCCCAGCTGACCACGCTGGCCAGCGGGGATCCGAAGACCATCCTGGACTCGGTCCAGACCAACCTGAGCGCCGCGCTGTCCGGTAGCTGACGCCGTCCTTCGGGACAGGAGCGCACCATGACGACATCGCCGAGCACCACCGGTGCCTCATCGACCGCGCCGCGGCCGGTGAGGCACCGGGGCGGGATCCGGGGCCGGGAGGGCACCGCCGGCTGGCTGTTCATGACGCCGGTGATCATCATCCTCGGGCTGTTCCTGGTGTTGCCGATCATCGCGGCCATCTGGGTGTCGGTGTCCGACTGGTCCGGCAACGGATCGCCGGTCGGCGCGAGCTTCGTCGGAGCCGAGAACTACGAGGCGCTGCTGACCGAACCGGGCCTGTCCCAGCAGAACCTGGTCACGTCGCTGCGCAACAACTTCTACTACGTCATCCTGGTGGTGCCGATCCAGACCGTGCTGGCACTGTTATTGGCGTCGGTGCTCAACGGGCGCCGGCTGAAGGGCAAGGGTTTCTTCCGGACGGCCTTCTACTTCCCGTCGGTCACCAGCACCATCGCCATCATGACGGTGTTCCTCTTCCTGTTCACCACCTCCGGGGTGGTCAACCACGTGCTCGGCTGGTTGGGCATCCACGGTCCCAACTGGTTCCAGGATCCGCGCGGCGTGCTGCGGCTGATCCTGTCGGGCCTGCACATCGTCGACACCAACAACCCTCCCGGCTGGCTGGTGAACAACCACTTCCTCGGGATGAGCTGGTACGACTGGCTGGCCGGACCCAGCGTGGCGATGTGCGCGCTGATCATCCTGGCGGTGTGGACCACCGGCGGGACGTTCATGCTGATGTTCCTGGCCGCGCTGCAGGACATCCCGGACGACGTCATGGAGGCGGCGACGGTGGACGGCGCAACCCGCTGGCAGAGCTTCCGCAGCGTCACGCTGCCGGCGCTGCGGCCGACGCTGTTCCTGGTGATCACGCTGGGGCTGATCGGCACCTGGCAGGTGTTCGACCAGATCTACATCCTGGGCGGCGGCAACCCGGCCAAGACGACC
>JBIQML010000099.1:0-11180 GCA_044463405.1 Nakamurella lactea
CAGCAACGACACCGTCGTGGAGGTACGGTGCGGCCGCACGGACCCTGCCCTGGTCGAGCAGATGGATCGGCAGGCCGAACTCGCGCTCCAGGGTGGCGACGCGTCCCAGCGAGTCCGCCTGCCGTTGCGTCTCGGCGACCATCAGGCCACCCCCCGGCTTCAGGCCGATGCCCACACCGAACTCTGCATCGAGCCGCCGCCAGATCTCCCGCGAATACAGGTGCAGCGGAATCGCCCCGGCGATCGTTCTGGTCCTTTCCGGACCCTCGTGCAGCAGTCGGTTCTCCAGTTGCAGGTGCAGGCTTCCGGCGTTCTGCCCCGAGGCGTGCTGACCGACCTGGTCGCGCTCGAGCAGGGTCACCCTCGCACCGTCCCGGGTCAGCATCCACGCCAGTGCGGCCCCGACCAGGCCGCCGCCGATGATGCCGACGTCGTATCGCTCGCTCACGGCTGGGGCGTGATCCGGACGCCCAGTCCCTCCAGAGTGGTCCGGACGCGGTCGATCTCGTCATCCGACAGCTCGACCAGCGGTTCCCGCACATATCCGGCGGGCACGCCCTGCAGTCGCAGCGCCGCCTTCATGATCGCTTGCGCATTGCCGAACAGCGCACCGTAGTCCGGGGCGAACCAGGCCTGCATGATGACTCGATCGCGCGCTCCGAGACGTATGGCTCGCGCACGGTCCCGGTCCGCGATGGCTCGCCAGAAGTCGGGGTGATCGCGACCCAGCGGGGCGCCACTGCCCATCAACCCGTCACCGTGGCCGGCGAGGGCGATGTCCACCCCCCACTCGCTGGTGGGCAGGCCGAAATACCGCACGATTCCCTCCAGCTCGTACAGTCCCGTCAGGAACGCTCGCTGGTCACCCGTGGAGTTCTTGATCGCGACGACGTGGTCGACCTCCGCGAGCTCCGCCAGCAGGCTCCGGTCCATGTCGACGCCGGTTCCCCTCGGCCAGTTGTAGACGCAGATCGGGATGTTCGAGTTCTCGGAGACACGAGTGAAGAAGGCCAGGATCTCCCGGCGGGTCGGTACCACGTAGGGCGGCGGGGCAAGCAGGACCCCGCTGAGCCCCGTGCTCTGGGCCACCCTGGCGTGCTGGACGGACTGGGCGGCGGTCAGGGCGTTGCATCCCCCGATCACGTGCATCGACGAGGTGAAGGATGCGCCGATCCGGAACATATCCGCCCGCTCGGCGTCCGACATGCTGAACCATTCGCCGGTGGTTCCGCCGAGGATCACTCCCTGCATGCGCTGGTCGACCATCCACTCCAGCTCCCGCTCCAGGGACGCGGGATCGAAGGCGCCCGAACGGGTGAAAGGGGTGGTGATCGCCGGAATGTATCCGTACCAGTCGACGTCGTCTCGGTTCATCGGCGCCACACCTCCAGATAGCTCGCTGAACGGTCAGATGGACGACTCGGCGATACGGGCGAGGATCGCGCTGCGAACCTGGACCCACACTTGGGCGGACGGGTCGATGAGCGCGAAATGGCCACCGGGGCCGTGGATCTCCTGCACCTCGTCCCCGAGCGATCGCGCGACGGCGCTGTACCGCCAGCCCATTTCGGTGAGGTCCCGGCTGTCGTCTTCGGCCGTCGCCACGATCGTAGGCACCCCGACGGGGATCCTGGCCAGCGGTGACGATGCCCGGTATTCGCCCTCGGCCGTCGCGGGTTCGGCACCCAGTGCCACGGGGACCGCGCGTTCGCCGAGTTCCCGACGGGCGGCCGCGACCAGGTCCAGCACCCCGGCCAGCGACACGCAGGCCAGGGGCGGCGTTCCGGTCGCACGTGCAGCGGCGTCGGCGCAGGCCCGCACGGCCAACTGGCCGCCCGCCGAGTGACCGATGACGACGACGTGCCGTGGATCGATCGGTTCGGTCTCGGCCAGCTCGTGCACATAATCCAGCGCCGCCCGCACGTCCGACACCGTCGCCGCCCACCCATGTGCATCGGGACGTCGATACTCGATGTTCCAGCAGGCCATTCCCTGTGCGGCGAGGTCGACCGCCATCGCGTCCATCAGGTCGAGCTGCCAGCGATCGTGCCAGTAGCCACCGTGAATCAGGACGGCCACGGGCAGCGGACCGGAGCCTCGCGCGGGGAGCAGCAACTCCCCCCACTGGTCGGTCAGCGCGCCATAGCGAACCGGGCGGAATCGATGGTCACGGTGGTGGATCGCGGTGCGGAGGGCCCATCGCAGCCCGTCGATCCCTCTGGCCTGAATGTGCGCCGCCAGCCCGGGGGACCGGTCGGGGGCTCGCCGGGCGACGTCCACCCGTACCACCCGGCCGGTTTCCGGCCAGCCGGCACCTGTCAGCTCATGCAGGTCCCCGCCGTCGCCCGGGCACACCACGACCGGTGCATCGTCGGCCGCGCTGGCCAACAGTGCGCCGATCTCGTCAGGCCGATCGACCGCCTGATGCGAGATGGAGACGCCCAGTTCGCCCGTCACCTCCCGACAGATCTCCTCGATCATGCGCGGATGAAGTGTCCGATCTCCGACGATGAGAGTGACCATGTCAGCCTTTCCCGAGCGCCCGTATGCGGGGCAGGACCTGTGTGCCCAGCAATTCCAGCCCGCGTTCCACACCCAACCCGTACGGCGGCCCGAATTCGATCCGGTCGGCGCCGGCCGCGACAAGCCGTTCGACCCGGTCCGCGACCGTGTTCGGCGACCCGGCCAGCGCAAAACAGTCCAGCACCTCGTCCGGGATCAGGGCACCGGCGCCCTGAGGGTCTCCGTCGTGCAGTCGCTGTGCCAGCGTGGCGACGAATCCCTCCGGCAGCGAGACCGTGGGATCAAGCGATCCGACGACGGCCAGGTACATCGCCACTTCGGTTCGGGCGGTGCGCCGAGCCCGCTCGGCGTCCTCGTCCACCACCGTGACGGCGCCGACGGCGATACGCACCGGAACGCGGCGATCGGTCGCCCGCTGGTCGGCGTCCAGCCAGGTGCGCATGGTCCTGACCATGTCCGGGTTGGCGGTGCCGCCAACCTTCACCTCATCGGCGATGCGGGCCGCCAGGCGCGCCGTCCGGCGCCCCCAGGTTCCTATCAGCACCCGCGGCGTCGCCGCCGGGAGCGGATGCCGTAGGCCTGATCCCGATGGGACGGAGAAGATCTCACCGCGGTAGCCCGCTCGGTCCCCGGACAACAGGGCCCGCACGACCGCGGTCGTCTCGCGCAGGCGCGTCAGCGGGCGATCCTGCCGGATGCCGATGGACTGCAGCCACGCACCGCGGGCCAGGCCGAGGTAGGCGCGCCCGCCGGAGGCGTCGTCGAGGGACGCCAGCTGGCCCGCTATCTCGTACGGGTGGGTGGTGTACGGGTTCCAGCACGCCGCCCCGAGCCGGATGCGGGATGTCGCCCGCGCCACCTCGATCAGCGGCCCAATCGGCGGGTAGTAGAGCAGGTCGCCGAAGACCGAGATCACATCGAAACCCAACGCCTCCGCCCGGGCGGCGAACTGCCCATATCGGGCGAGGGGGAAGTCCCCGCGAAACCCCAGGCCCACCTCGGGTTGACCGTTGCTCACTGCAGGCCCTCCGCGCGAGAGTCGTCTTCCCTGCTGCGACCTCGGCGCAGCTCCGCCAGCCGGCCGCCTCCGCCAAGATAGAGTTCGATGATGTTCGGGTCGTTGATCAGCGCCGAGCTCTTGCCCTCGTACCGGTTGGTTCCCATGTCCAGCACGTAGGTATACCTGGATGCGGCCAGCGAGCGGCGCGCGTTCTGTTCGACCAGCAGGATCCCGACGCCGCTGGCGTTGATCTCCGCGAGCTTGCCGAACACCTCATCGACGACCATCGGGGACAGCCCCGCGGACGGCTCGTCCAGCAGCAGGACAGCCGGCTCGGGCACCAGTGCTCGGGCGAGGGCCAGCATCTGTCGCTGCCCGCCGGAGAGCACCGCCGCCCGCTCCGATCGGCGCTCGGCCAGCAGCGGGAACATGTCGTACATCACCGACAGTCGTTGCGTCATCTCGGCCCGGCGGAGGATGGCGCCGCCGAGTTCCAGGTTCTCCGCAATGGTCAGCCGGCCGAACACATTGTCCAGCTGGGGGACGTAGTTCATTCCGCAGCCAGTGATCTCAAACGGTCGTCTGCCAGTCACGTCCCGCACGCCGTCGGTGGGGTGTCCGACGCGCACGCTGCCGGCCCTCGGCCTGAGCACCCCGTGGATCGCCTTGAGCAGCGTCGACTTCCCCGCCCCGTTCGGGCCGATGATCGACACGAATCCACCGCGCGGAACGCTGATGGTCACATCGCGGATCACATCAGCGTCCCCGTACCCGGCTCGCAGCCCGTCGACCTGGAGGACGTCATCCATCGGTGGCCTCCGTGGCGCCGCCGGTGGTCGGTGCCGGGTCGGAGCCACCCGCGTGCACGGTGCCGAGATAGGCGTCGATGACCTTGGGATCGCGCCGAACGTCCTCCGGTCCTCCGGAGGCGATCAGCGATCCCTCGGCCATCACATGGATCATGTCCGACACCATCATCACGGCCTCGAGATCGTGTTCGATCAGCAGGAAGGTGATGTGCTGTTCTTGCTGCAGCGACTGGATCAGCAGCAGCAGTTCCAGGCCGAGCGCCGGGTTGACGCCCGCCATCGGTTCGTCCAGCAGCAGCACCCGTGGCCGGGTAATCAACGCGCGGGCGAATTCCAGCAGCTTGCGCTGACCGCCGGAGAGCGTCGCCGCGTAGGCGTCACGGTGGGCGTGCAGGCCGACCGTTTGGAGGTGCTCCAACGCGTCGACCCTGGTTTGCCGCTCCGCGCGGCGCACCATTCGGGGGCGCGTCAGCGTGCTGGTGACACTCTCCCCGAGATTGCCGGGCGCCCCGAGCATCACATTCTCCAGTACCGTCAGGTGTTTCATCACGCGTGCCTGCTGAAAGGTGCGGCGCAGTCCCAGACGGGCCACCCGGTACGCTGGCAGCCTGTCGATCCGGTGGTCCGCGAACCGCACGGTACCGCGGTCGGGCCGCTCGGAGCGACAGACCAGGTTGAAGGCGGTGCTCTTTCCCGCGCCGTTCGGCCCGATCAGTGAGGTGACGGTGCCCTCGGCAACGGTGAAGCTCAGATCCCGCACCGCCCGAATCCCGCCGAATGCCTTGTTCAGGTGGGAGACCTCCAGCAGCACGCTCGATTCAGAGGTCAATCGTGGCCTCCTCCTTCTTCCCGAACAGCCCTTGCGGTCGGAACGCCACGAAGAAGATGATGACGAGACCGATGATGATCAGGCGCAGGTAGGCAAGGTCGGCGGAGGACAGGTAGCTCAGCGGTGGGAATTCCAAGAACCGGGTGACACCGTAGAGGACGGCGTAGATGATGGCGCCCATCGGGATCGCCCACACCCGTTGAAGTCCTCCGACGATCACCACGACGAAGGCGATCAGCACGGTGGCGACATCGAAGTCCATCGGGCTGAAGACACCAAACTGGAAGGCGTACCCCAGCCCAGCCACCCCTCCGACGGCCGAACCGATCATGAGTACCTGGACCTTCGCGAAACGAACGTTCTTCCCCAGGGATTCGGTGCCTTCGGGATCTTCCCGTAGCGCGCGGAGCAGCCGGCCCCACGGGGATCGCACCAGCAGGTGCAGGAGCACACCGACGACGAGTACGGCGACCCACACCGTGATCATCGTCGACTCGTTGAGCGTCACGTCCGTGCCGATCAGGCCGCCCAGCCAGTCACGGAAAGACTTCTGCCACGCCAACCATTCGGTGTTGTAGGCGGCGATCTCGCCGGGACCCGCCATGGCCGGCGTACCCGAGGGACCTCCGGTGAGGGAGGTTAGGTTGGCCGCCGCGTATTCGATGATCTGGGCGACGGCGAAGGACGCGATGGCGAAGAAGTGCGATCTGAGCCGAAGGGAGATCAGGCCGAGCAGGAGCCCGTAGACCGTGGCGGCCCCGACGGCCAGCAGGCAGGCCAGCCACAGCGGCACGCTAGCCTTGATGACCAGCATCGCCATCGTGTACGCCGATACCGCCATCGCGCCGACGTGTCCGAGGTTGAGCTGACCGCCGTAGCCCATCTCCAGCTGCAAGCCCGCGCCGTACAGCGCGTAGATGCCGGCGATGATCGCCAAGTACACCCAGAAAGGCAGTCCCGCAATGGTCATCGAGGTTGCCTCATGCTGCCTTGGCCTCTCCGAAGACTCCGCGCGGCCTGACGATCAACACCACGACCAGGAGTCCGAACGCGATCACATTCTCCCATGACGGGCTCAGCCCGCCGCCGAATCCGCTCCAGGTGGGCAGCGCCATGGCAATCCCGATGGCCATGCCTCCGACCAGCGTGCCGTAGGCACTTCCCAGCCCGCCCACGATCACGGCCGCGAAGACCGGCAGCAGCAGGAAGAAGCCCATGTTCGGGTCGAAGGAACTCTGGATCAACCCCTGGAGCACTCCGGCGATTCCCGCGAGACCACCGGTGAGGATCCAGGTCAGCAGGATCAGACGATCGGTGTTGACACCCGCAATGGAGGCTAGCTCGCGGTTGTCGGACAGCGCGCGCATCTGCCGGCCGATCCGCGTCCTGGAGAGCAGCAGCGCGACAGCGATCACGGCCACCAGGCCCACAATCACCGCAATCGCCTGGCTCTGCGAGATCCGGATTCCGAACACGTCGTACACCTGGAATCGGTCCACGTCGTAGGATCGCGGCTGCGACGAGGCCACGATGAACAGCAGCCCGCGCAGGGCCAGGGCGAGGCCGAACGAGGCCAGCAACATCGCGAAACCGCCGGCGCCGCGCCGGCGCAGCGGACGCCAGAAGATGTATTCCAGTATCACGCCCAGAACGGCGATGGCCACCACGGCGACGACGCCGGCGATCACCATATTCATCCCGAGCGAAACGTTGATATAGAACGCCGTGTACCCGCCGTAGGTGACGTAGATGCCCTGGGCGAAGTTCAACACTCGCAGGATTCCGAACGGTAGTGACACCCCCACCCCAGCGAGGGCCAGGATCGAGCCGACGACGAGGCCGTTGACCAGCAGTTGGACGAGATCGTTCCACATGAACGTGAGTCAGCCAGTCGCGTCGGGGCGTCAGCCGATCGGCTGGGACGCCTTGATGGTGGCGATCTTGCCGTCGGTGTACTGCCACACATCGTAGCGTGTCGCGGTCGGCGCACCGTGGTCGTCCAGCTTGAGCGGGCCGGACACACCCTCGTACGCAGCCGGGCTGCCATCGGCGATGGCCTTGAAGGCGTCGGCCAGCTTCCGGTAGTCGAACCGATCTGTTCCGTTGGTGGCCTTTTCCATCTCCGCGCCGATGGCGGAGGGGTCTGACGAACCCGCGATCATGGCGGCGAAGAAGGAGGACAGCACCGCGTCGTAGGCAAATCCCTCGTATCCGGTTGCGGACTTGTCGGGGTTCTCGGCCTTGTAGTGCGCAGCGAACGCGGTCTGCAGTTGCGTCGCGCCCGACGCCGGGGCGACGCCCCGCAGACCGGTGGTTGCCTGCGCCCCGATCTTGGCCAGCGCGTCGGGTGCACGGAATTCGGACGACACGAACGTCTTTTTCGGATCCCATTGGCCGGTCTGCACCAGCGAGGGCGCGACCTTTTGGAATGTGTCGGGGAAGTCGAAGATGACCCAGGCGTCCGGACTGCCGCTGACCATCTTCTGGGCGGCGTCGGAGAAATTGGTCGCGGTGGGTGTCCAGCTGACCGAGGTGCCGATCGTGCCGCCGACCTTCTTCCACTCGTCGGCAAAGATCTTCGAGATACCGTTGCCGTAGTCGTCGTTGCGGTAGCCGACATTCAGCGTGACATCCGTCCCCAAGTCATCTTTGATGACCTGGACCAGTTCGCTCGCCTGGAAGTTGTCGTTCGGGTACATCTGGAACACGAGGTTGGAGTCGTCCAGCGTGACGATCGCCGGCGATGACGCGACCGGACTGACCAGCATGACACCGTTGGGGATCGTTACGCTCTGCGCGACGGCGATCGTCGACGTGCTGCCGAGGGTTCCGATGATCACCTGCGGTTGGTTGACGGTCACCAGTTTGGTGGCCGCCTCCACCGCGGCGGAGTTCTCCGACTGGCCGTCCTGCGTGCCGGCGAGTTCGATCGAGTCGTCCAGCCCGTCCTTCTTAAGGGCGGCGTTGATGTCCTTGACGGCAAGTTCGATCGCGCCCTCGAGCGGATCGCCGAACGAGGCGAGTGAGCCGGTGTAGGCCATCACGCTGGCAATCTTCAGGTGCACCGAGTCGCGCGAAACCCTTGCCGGTTCGCTCGTCTCGCCGGTACCGCTCGCGGATCCGCCCGAGCCGGACCCGGACGCGCTGCTTGCCTGTTCCGACGCCGACGAACCGCCGGCGGACTCACCCTGGCCGCTGCTGCTGCTGCAACCGGCAGCGACCACCAATGCCGCGCACAGAGCCGCGGCGAAGACGCGTGCTCCCCGGCGTCCCGCACTCCTACCGCCGAGACACCGTCTTCCAGCCGACATGAGGTCCCTACCTCTCCGGGCCGGCCAGGCACACCGCCCCGCCAACTGCTTGGAGCGATCGACCCATCGTCAGTCTGTGCAGTAGCAGTGCACGGCCCTCGCAGACCATACGGTGCTCGCCCGCTCGCGGTCAAGGACAAACATGTTGATATGCAGGGAGAACTATGGCTCTAACGTCAACTTCACAGCTGGCTCCCGGCACGATGCCCTGTACGGTAGGAGTGCACGCCCTTCCTGCCGTGACGTTCTTTCTGGAGTGCTTCGTGATCGGTGAACGACTGCGCGAGATGCGCTCGACACGGAACCTGTCGCTCCGGGAGCTCTCGGCCGCAACGGGCCTGTCGGCGACTCTGCTCAGCCAGGTCGAGCGCGGCGTGACCGAACCGAGCCTGGTGACGCTGCGCAAGCTCGCCACCTACTTCGGCGAGTCGGTGGCCGCGATGTTCACCGATCCAGCGGCCCCGTCCGTGTCGATCAGCCGCCCGGGGCACCGGTTGATGCTCACGGCTCCGGGCAGCCACTTCGCCTACGAACGACTGGCTCGCGGGGACGGGAAGCTCGAGGTGCTGCGCGGAGTGCTGTTGTCCGGTGAGTCGACATCGGCCGAACCGTGGCCACATCCGTCCGCCGAGTGCGTGTACGTCATCGCGGGTGAACTGATCGCCGAGGTCGCCGGCACGGACTACCCGGTTCGTGCCGGAGAGAGCATCAGCTTCGATGCTCGTCAGGCGCATCGTTACCGAAATGCCGGCGAGGCGGAATCGGAGTTCATACTCTCCGTGACGCCGCCCGTGCCCTGACGGCGCGAGGAACGCGGGGTGCGCGGCATGGCCGCCATGGGCCCAGTGGATCGCGGCCGTCACCCCGGTGGCACGCTCACCGGCTACGCTCCGGGCATGTCGCTACCGAGTTCCCCCCCACCTGACAGCGCCGCCGAGCAGGCGGCCTCCGCGCTCGCCACCGCCACCGGCGTGGACCATCACGACGTCGCCATCGTGATGGGCTCCGGCTGGGCGCCCGCCGCCGCACGACTGGGCACCCCCACGGCCGAGGTCCGGATGGCTGACCTGCCCGGGTTCACGCCGCCGTCGGTGCAGGGCCACTCCGGGACGGCGTTGTCGGTGCCGATCGGGGACAAGCGCGTGCTGGCCCTGCTGGGCCGCACCCACTACTACGAGGGGCACGGCGTGCCGGCGGTGGTGCACGGCGTGCGGACGGCGGTGGCGGCCGGCGCGAGGATCGTGATCCTGACCAACGCCGCCGGCGGTCTGCGGCAGGACATGGCGCCCGGGCAGCCGGTGCTGATCTCCGACCACCTGAACCTGACGGCGACCTCGCCGATCGTCGGCGCCACCTTCGTGGACCTGACCGACCTGTACTCCCCCCGGCTGCGCACGCTGGCCAGGCAGATCGATCCGTCGCTGACCGAGGGTGTGTACGCCCAGTTGCCCGGCCCGCACTTCGAGACGCCGGCCGAGATTCGCATGCTGCGCACCATGGGCGCCGACCTGGTCGGCATGTCCACGGTGCTGGAGGCGATCGCGGTGCGCGCGGCGGGCGCCGAGGTGTTCGGGCTGTCCATGGTGACCAACCTGGCCGCGGGGATGACCGGCGAGCCGCTGAACCACGAGGATGTGCTGGCCGCAGGGCGGGCGGCCGCCGACCGGATGGGCGTGCTGCTGGCCGAGTTGGTGGCGCGGGCGTGAGCACGGTGGGCACCGGGCTGTCCAGCGCCGCGCGCACCGCCGCGATGCGGTGGATCGCGGACGACCCGTGCCAGTCCGACCGCGACGAGTTGCAGCGGCTGCTGGCCAGGGCGATGGGTGGTGACGGGACCGCCGTGGCGGGGCTCGCCGAGGCGATGGGAGCCCCGCTGACGTTCGGCACCGCCGGCCTGCGGGGCCCGCTGCGCGCCGGCCCGGCCGGGATGAATCTGGCCGTGGTGCGCCGGGCGGCCGCCGGCCTCGCCGCTTACCTGACCGCGCATGGCGGCGCCGGCCGGACGGTCGTGGTCGGTCATGACGCCCGGCACCGATCCGCGGAGTTCGCCGCCGATGCCGCGGGGGTTCTCGCCGCGGCCGGGTTCACCGCGCTGCTGGCGCCTGGTCCGCTGCCGACGCCGATCACCGCGTTCGCCGTGCAGACACTGGATGCCGCCGCCGCGCTGCAGGTCACCGCGTCGCACAACCCGCCCCGGGACAACGGGCTCAAGGTGTACCTGGCCGGCGGGGCGCAGATCGTCCCTCCCGTCGACGGCGATATCGAAGCGGCCATCGCGGCCGCGCCCGCCGCGGTGTCGATCCCCGCGAACGGCGCTCCTACCCCGTGGCCGGACGGCCTGGTGCAGGACTACCTGGATCGGGTGGCCTCACTGCCCCGCGGCACGGCCAGGGCGCTGCGGGTCGCGGCCACGCCGATGCATGGTGTCGGCGGCGAGATGCTGGTGAGGGCGTTGGCGCAAGCCGGTTTCACCGACGTGCACGTGGTGCCCGAGCAGGCGGCTCCGGACCCGGACTTCTCCACCGTGGCGTTCCCGAACCCGGAGGAGCCCGGTGCCACCGACCTGCTGCTGGCACTGGCCGCGAAGGTCGGCGCCGACATCGCCATCGCCAACGACCCGGACGCCGACCGGTGTGCGCTGGGTGTGCCGCTGGACCCGGCGGACAAGGGCGGGGCGTGGCGGATGCTGCGCGGCGACGAGACCGGGG
>JBIQML010000100.1:0-11146 GCA_044463405.1 Nakamurella lactea
AGGTGGCCCGTCCCGTCACCGGCGATGGGGGAAAACTCACAGCTCGTCGGGATCATGGTCGGCATTTTCGCAGGTGGGGAGGATCAAGATCGCGACGAACCGTGAGTTTTTTCGCGGCTCGGGCCGCCGCTCCTCGCGGTGGACGGATTCTGGTTCTCCCGCGGCGCCGACGCGGAGGTGCCGCCTCTGTTCGCCGAGCACGACACGGCTGCCACCGGGTGCACCTCCGTTCCTACATCTGGACGGGCCCGGACCTCCCGTCACCGCCGCTCGGCGTGTACCGCCTGCGCTGCCAGCAGCGCAGCGCCCACCATGCTGGCCGCGTCGCGGAACCGGGCCAGTTCCAGCCTGGGCTGCGGCCGGTGGCCGGTGCCGGTGATCAACGACCCGAGCGTCGCCCGGGTGACCGGCAGGAACAGTTCGGCCGCCCGGGAGACGCCGCCGCCGATCACGACCACGTCCGGGTCCAGCACGTCCACCGCCACCGCCAGCCCGACGGCCAGCCACCGGCCGAGGTCCTGCATCGCCTCCAGCGCGACCGCGTCACCGTCGGCGGCCGCCGTGGCCACCATGGCACCGGTCAGGGCGTGCGGATCGCCGCCGGACAGGTCCGCCAGCCCCGTGGGGCCTCCCGCCTCCCACAGTTCCCGCGCGGTCTGGGCGAGCGCGGTGCCCGAGCAGTAGCGCTCCCAGCAGCCGCGCTTGCCGCAGGGGCAGGACCGGCCGTCCGGCACCACCACGATGTGCCCGAGCTCCGGGGCCACGCCGAAGGCCCCGCGATACACCGTGCCGTCCAGCACCAGCCCGGCACCGATCCCCGTGCCGACGGCCACCAGCAGCGCGGCCCGAGCATTGCGAGCGACGCCCAGGCGGTGCTCGGCCCAGGCCGCCGAGTTCACGTCGTGGTCCATCACCACGGGCAGCCCCACCCGGTCCGAGAGTCGTTGCGGCACCGGATCATCCCGCCACGCCAGGTGCGGGGCGAACATCACCCGCGTCCGGTCGGTGGACACGAAGCCGGCGACGGCCAGGCCCACGGCGGACACCTCCCGACGGCCGGCCAGTTCGCCGATCAGCTCGGCCAGCAGGCCCTCGGTCCGGGAGACGGTGGAGGGCGTGCTGCCCCGCACGGACTCCAGGATGCTGCCGCCGGCGTCGATGATCGCCGCGCGGACCGCGGTCCCGCCGATGTCGATGCCGACGGTCGCCGGCGCGCCGCGGTCGGTGGGCGTGGTGGAAGCGGCCGCGGCGTCAGCTCTGTCGACCGTCATCGCAGGGTGCTCGTCGCCGTGCCGCTCATCGGACGTCGATCCGGACGAGTCCACCGTGATGCGCGGAACCCGCTGCGGCGGAGCCGGTGTCGCCGTCGTCCGCGGGTGCCGGCTCCGTGCGGGCCGCCGCGGACGGGTCGGTCTCAGACAGCAGCCCGCGCAGCACCTGGACGATCGCGAGCGCGCCCTCGGCCAGCTTGGCCGCGGCCTCCGGCCGCTCCCCGCGCAGCAGCGCCAGCGCCGCGCACAGCGGGCAACCGGTGCAGGTGACGGGCGTCGCCGGATCGTGCCCGCACTGAGGGCAGGCCGCCGGCGGCTGCTCGGAGTGCTCCTCACCGTCGGGTTTCCGGTCCCATACCTGCGCCAGGCGCTGCGTCAGCACGTCCAGCAACGCGGAGGCCTCGGCGGCCAGCGACCCGGTCGGTGCCGTCACTGACCCGCCGCCATCGGCTGCTCGTCGCCGTGGGAAGGACCTGCCGGACCGGCATCCGCCAGCGAGCCGGCCAGCGCCGCGGGCCACTGGCCGGGGTCCGGGGCGAAGTCGATCACCAGCGTGGCGCGCGCACCCGGTGCCTTCGAGCGCCCGGGGATGCCGGAGAACCGGGCGCCCGTGGTCGAGCAGCGGCGCAGCACGGACGGCAGGGCCAGCCGGCGGCGCTGCCCGCCCAGCGTGATCACCAAGTCGTCCCCGGACCGCGCCAGCGACACCGACCCCCGGTCGGCGTGCGGCAGCGGCAAGGTCAACCGGTACCCGCCGCCGCGGCGGGAGGTGACCGTCATCGACGGCGCCCGGCCGCTGCCGGACAGCGGATCCCCGTCGCCGAAGACCTCGTCGGCGAGCGCCGACAGCACGGCGGGCGCCACGGGCTCGGACGGCGTCATCGGCACCCGGCGCACCGGCAGGTCACCGAAGGATTCGTCGACCTGTCCGAGCGCCACCCGCTGGGCGGCGCGCCACTGCGCCAGGAACGAACCGCCGGCGCGTGCCGGCAGCACCCGATTGACGAAGACCGTGTCCACGCCGAACCCGTGCAACGCCAACGCCGTTCGCAGCCGGCGCGCCTCGGCCAGCACCACGATCTCGGGGGTGAGCACCAGGCGGATGGACGTCGTCGCCGAGTCGGCGAGCATCTCCCGAACCCGGCGAAGGTGGGCCAGCAACTCGCCCATCGCGTCCCGCACCGGCGTGGCCGGAGCCGGCACGCCGGACAGCGACGCGGCGACCGTTCGCAGCAGCCGCGCCGGGGTCCCCATCAGCCGTCCGGCGTAGAAGTCCACGGTCTCCGGGAGTGCCAGCAGCCGCAACGTGTCACCGCTGGGCGCGCAGTCCACCACCACCACGTCCACGTCGGCCGCGCGGGCGTACCGGTGCACCTCCAGCAGCGCGACAATCTCCTCGGCGCCCGGAAGGGTGACCAGTTCCTCGGCCTGCACGTCGGCCATGCCGCGTGCGGCCAGCACGCCGACCAGGTAGTTGCGCACCGCCGCCCAGGCCTGCTCGTACCGGCCGATGGTGTCCACCTGGGCCGCCAGCAGGTTGGGCACACCGGGCACGGCCGCAGGCTCCGCGCCGACCGGACAGCCCAGCACGTCGGCCAGCGAGTGCGCGGGGTCGGTGGACAGCACCAGCACTCGGTGCCCGGAGCGGGCGGCCGCGATGGCGGTGACGGCGGACACCGTGGTCTTGCCGACGCCGCCCTTGCCGGTGTGCAGCAGGATGCGGGCCGGCGGGAGAGCTTGGCCGTCGCCGGGCCCCGACGTTGCGTCCTCGCTCACGTGCCCGCCTCGACCCGCTTGCGCAGCTCCTTGAGGGCGGTGTCCATGATCGTGCGCTCGGCCTTGCGCCGCAGCATCCCGATCAGCGGGATGGACAGCTCCACCGACAGGCTGTAGGTGACCTCCGTCCGGTCGCCGACCGGACGCAGCAGGTACGAGCCGTGCTGGGCCTTCTGGATCTGCCCGGTCACCAGGTCCCACGTCACCGACAGCCCGTCGGCTGCCCACTGATAGGTCAGCTCGTAGGTGTCCTTGATGAGCCCCGCGTCCATCGAGAAGCGCACCCGGGCGGCCCGACCGCCGGTGCCGGCATCCAGCACCTCGACGTTCTTGATGGCGTCGGCCCATTCCGGATACGCGGGAAAGTCGGCGATCACCGCCATGATGTCCCCTGGCGCGGCCGCCATGGTCAGCGACTGGGTCGACGAATCAGCCATGATGCGAAGGCTACCGACCGCCGGCCCGGGCGGCGAATGCCGCGTCGTCGATGCCGCGCCGCACGGCGTCCAGGTCCACCTCGAGGGCACGCTCGGCGCGCTGGAAGTGCCCCGCGTTCAGGCACTCGGTGTATCCCCGCCGGGTCCGCGTGGCGAGCGGCTGGTGCACGTGACCGAACAGGGCGAGAACCGGCCGGTGGGTGTCGATGTACTCGATCAGCCCGGGTCCGGCCATCTCCAGGCGCGCCGGCACGACGTCGTATCGCAGCGCCGGGACGTCCGGGGGGATGTGGGTGCACAGCACGTCGACCGGGCCCAGCGCGTCCACCGCGGCCCGGTAGTCGTCCCGGTCGCGCAGGAACGGTCGCCAGGCATGGCCGTTCATGCTCACCGGGCGGGGGCGTCGGGACGCGCCGCCGGCCACGAAGCCGAACCGGACCCCGTCCAGCTCGACGACCTCGGCGTCCCGGTAGGGCAGCACGTCGCCGGCCACCCGATCCCACTCGTCCGGGACGTCCACGTTGCCCAGGATCAGCAGCGCGTCCGGTCCGACGGCCTCCAGCACCCTGCGGTACCGCTCCTGGACGACCTCGGACAGCACCCCCACCGGGTCGGACATCGTCGACCACAGGCCCGAGTTGAAGCGATGCAACTCGGGGAAGTCCCCGGCGGCGCGCAGCCGGGTGAAGTGCCGGGCGGAATCCTCGCCGAAGACCGCCCCCAGGATGCCGCGGGCCGGATCGTGGTAGTCCACGTAGTCCAGCAGGTCGCCCAGCACGATCAGCCTGTCGGACCGCTCGGCAATCCTGGCCAGCGCCTCGTAGTTGCCGTGGACGTCGGCGACGACACTGATCCGCACGCCCGCCACGCTATCGCCCCGAACTCAGCCGTTCAGCAGCGCCGCGAGCCTGCCGGCCGCGGACTGCCAGTTCCAGTCGGTCCGCACCCATCGCCGGCCGGCCTCGCCCCAGCGGGCCCGCAGCGACGGGTCGTCCAGCAGCCGGACGATCGCGGAGGACAGCTCGTCGGTGTCCCGGCCGTCCACCACGACGCCGGTCTGCTCGGCCAGCACTGCCTCGGGGGCCCCGCCGGAGTCGCCCGCGATGACGGGCAACCCGCAGGCGGATGCCTCCAGGAACACGATGCCCAGCCCCTCCACGTCCAGCCCGCCGCCACGGGTGCGACAGGGCATCGCGAACACGTCACCGGCCACGTAGTGCGCGGGCAGCTCTGCGTGCGGGACCGGGCCGGTGAAGACCACGGCGTCGGCGGCCGGCGACGCCGACGCCCGTCGTTGCAGGGCGGCGGCATAGGGGCCGTCGCCCACGATCAGCAGCCGGACGTCCGGCACCTGGCGCTGCACGGCGGGCAGGGCCGCGATGAGGGTGTCCTGACCCTTGCGGGGTACCAGGCGGGACACGCACACCACCACCGGCGCGTCGCCCAGCCCGTACCGCGCCCGGATGGCGGCCCTGGCCTGCGGGTCCGGCCGGAACTCGTCGGCGTCCACCCCGGGCGGCAGGAACTCCAGTGCGGCCTGCGGTCCGAGCGCGCCGGAGATGCGCCGCCGGGCGTAGCGGCTGATGAAGGTGATGACGTCGTTGCCGGTGCCGATCCGGCGCAGTGCCTGGCGCGCGCCCGGCAGCATCGACCAGCCGACCTCGTGGCCGTAGGTGCAGGCCAGCGTGCGCTCGACGCCATGCCGGCGCAGCCGAGCGGTCAGCAGCCCCAGCGGTGCGGCCGCACCGTACCAGACGGCCGTGATCCGATGCGCCGCAATGAGTTCCGCGGCTCGTTGGGCAACCGCGGGGGTCGGCAACAACACGCCGGACGGGTACCGAGTGACCGGAAACGGTTGTGTGGCATCGAATTCCGCCGCGCCCCGGTAGTCGGAGGCGAGGACCACGAGGTCCTCGGCCGGCAACCGCGATGCCAGCGCATGCACGTAGGACTGGATACCACCGACCCGCGGGGGGAAGTCGTTGGTCAGCAGCAGCGTCCGCCGCACGGGCCGCGCGTCCGGCCGGGCCGTCAGTAGTTCACGCGGTGACCGGTCGGGTTCGGCCCGCCGCGGTACACGCTGGTGATGAAGATCGGCTTGCTCTCGGTGGACGCGTCGATGATCTGGCCGTTGCCGATGTACAACGCCACGTGGTGCACCGGTGAGTAGTAGGTAACCAGGTCGCCTGGCTGCAACTGGTCCAGCGGCACGTACGGCAACGTCGACTGGCCGGAGGAGGTGCGCGGGATCGTCACTCCCGCCTGTGCCCACGCCCACGAGGTCAGGCCGGAGCAGTCGAAGGTGTTGGGGCCGGCCGTGCCGTAGACGTACGGGTATCCGAGCTTGGTGAGCGCGGCGTCCACCGCGATCTGCCCCTTGGTCCTGGCGGCGGGTGCCTTGGTGCTGGAGCTGGCCGGTGCCTTGCTGCCGGACGGGTCACCCTTCGACGCCGCGACGTCACCGTTGCCGGCGACGCGGTTGTCGGCGAGCGGCCGTACCGGGGCCTGCTGCTGTTGCTGCACGGGGGCCTGCTGGCCCTGTGCCGCGGCGGCACGCTGGTCCGCCTGCTGCTGCCGCTGTGCCAGCAACTCGGCCTGCTGCTGCTGTTGCTGCAGCGATTGCCGCTCCCAGGCCGCCTGCTGCGCCTCCATGGCCGCCTGGCGCTCCTTGGCGGTCAGCGAGTTGAACAGCTTGTGATAGGTGGCGACCTGCGTGTCCAGCACCTGTTTGCGATGCGTGACCGTCTTGGTGGCCTGCTCGGCGGAGGTCACGGCGGCGTCGGCCTTGGCCTTGGCGGCGTCGGCATCCGCCTGGGCCCGCTTGGCGGCGTCGGCGGCCGCCTGGGCGGACTTCTTGGCCTTCAGCGCCTTGGCCATCACGACTCGGGTGTGGCCGGCCACCTGGTCCAGGGAGGACACCTCATCCAGATAGTCCGACGAGGACCGCGCGGTCAGCAGCGCGGACAGCTGACCCAGTCGCGCCCCGCGGAAGGTGGCGCTGGCGAACTCGGCCAGCTGCGACCGATAGGAGGCGTATGTCGCCGCTGCCTGCACGGCGGCCGATTGGGTCGTCGCGACCTGCAGGTTGGCCTTGGCCACCGCGACCTTCGCCCGCGCCGCCGCGTGCCTGGCATCCTTCTCGTGCTGCTGCGCGGTCAGCAGATCCTCATTGGCGATCTCGGCCTTGTCCGAGGCGTCCAGCCAGGCCTTCTTCGCCTGGTCGGACGTGGACGGCTTGGGTGACGCGGTGCTGCTCGAGGAGGAGCCGCCGTCGCCGGGGTCGGCGGAGGCCGGCAGCGTGCCGAGCACGGTCACCGCCAGCACCGCCGACACCAGCAGGGCCAGCGCCCGCCAGGGGCGGCCGACGAGCCGGCCAGCGAGGGAGCCGTGCGCGCGGTTTGACGGCATGCCATCCCGGGAAGGTATGTAGAGCCGATCGTGGGAGGACCGGCGGTGGTCGCGAACCTGCGTCGCCAACGGTGACGCCCTTTCTTCCTCGCCGCCTACCGGGTTAGCTGACGGATTCGGGCCAGGAAGTAGCCCTACCGCGCGTGGCAGCGCGGATTCACCCCAAAACGAACCTGGTTCCCCGGTTCGACGCCCCGACGTCGACTCGGCGGTGACCTCGGGACCACCCGTGTGGCGGCCCTGCGAAGGTCTCGGTCAGGTTACGAGATGACTACGACGCGCGTCCAGCCAGCCCCGAATCTCGCTTGACATCTGCCGGACATCCACCCGGCAAGATCGTCTTGATGGCCTGTCACCTGCACCTTCGCGGTCGTCAGGATCGAATCGAGGATCGTGACCTCAGCGTGTCGAACCCGATCGACCGTTACCAAATTCTGACTGACCGTGCTATCTGATCACGGACAGCGAACTTTTTGACGCTCCGTTTACTGATGCTTGGTTGCTCGATGAGATCTTGAACCAGGATCACGCCGACAAATGCATGTGATTTACATCACAGCCACGCAACCCCGGTGCCGTCTCCATCCGCAACGGGGGCACCAGGCCGTACTCCGCGAGCGTGGCCAACGCGGCACTCTCCGTATCGTCCCACTCGACCGGCTCCGGCGGTCCGAGCAGGACGCTGACGACGCACCCGTCGCAGGCGGGCCCGCGGACGGTGCACCGATCGCAGTCGACGTACATGCCCTACCTCCCGTCAGCCGCCGGCCGGCGCCCGGACGGCCCGGCCAGCCCCTACTGGCGGCACACTAGGACATCGGTACGACAGCGCGTCCCGCTGCCGCCATCGCCGCTCACCCCAGAACCGTCAGCAGCACCGCCGAGGGAGCGGTCCGCGCCCCCGACCGCCGCACGCCGTCCACCACCTCGCGGTCGGAACTGACCACGACCACGACGCGACCCCTCGGCTCGGCGGCCGCCAACCGGCGGATGACCTCGTCGGCGATCACGTCGGGCGGGGAGAACATCACCCGCACGCCACGGAACGACGGCGCCGCCGCGACCACCGCCGCCCCGTCGAACACCACGGTGACCTCCGCGCCGGTGCGGGCCGCGAGGGCGGCCAGCGACCGGGTCAGCCGATCCCGCTGATCGGCCAGCGAGAGTTCCGGGTAGCCGGTCTTGGTGACGTTGTAACCGTCCACGATCAGGTGGGCGTGCGGCAACCCGAGCCAGTCCAGCAGCAGCGGCGGGTCCACGCTGCGCCGCCGCCGGCGCTCGATCTCGGGCAGGTCCCTGGCCAGCACGTCCGCCGGTTCGGCTCCGCCGGACGCGAGCTGCCACTCGTGCCGCAGCCCGGTCGCCGCCTGCTCGATGGTGCCCAGCAACAGCTGGATGCGGCGGTCCGTGTCGGCGCGCTGCTGCCCGGCCTGCTCGCGCACTCGATCGAGCGCCTGCCGGGCGCGGTCGGCACGGTGCGCCTCCTGCTCGGCCCGAGCCCGCCAGTTCTCCGCGCTGGCGCGCTCGCGCTCGGCATGCGCCGTCGCCTGGTCGCGCTCGGCCGTCGCGGCCGCCACCGCCTGCTCCGCGCGATCCTCGGCCGCCTTGACGCGGCTGCCCTGCTCCCGCAGCCGGCGGCGCAGCCGATCCAGTTCGGCCGGATCGGCCCGTGGCGAACCCGCGTCGTACGCATCCTTGCCGCCGGCGGCGTCCGGCCCCCGGGAGGCGGTGAGCCTGGCCAGCCGCGCGGTCAGCTTGTCCACGGCGGCGGTGAGCTCGGCTACCTGCGATCGGAGGGTCGCCACCTCGTCCGCCCGGGCCGCCGCGGCGACGGACGCCGCGGACTGCGGGAGCCGGAGCAGGAATGCCCGGGCCGCCGCGTGCACCGGGTCGTGGTGGCCGGAGGGGTCGTGGTCCGCAGCCGGATCGTGGTTGCCGCCGGGATCGCGGTCCGCAGCCGGGTCGTGGTTGCCGCCGGGATCGCGGTCCGCGGCCGGGTTGTAGTCGCCGTCGGACTTGTGGTCGCCGGCGGGGGCGGCCGGCAGATGCTGGGCGGCGAGCGCGCGAAAGCCGCTGTCGTGCTCCAGCGCGCGGGCCAGCGGCCCGGCACCCAGCCGGGCCCGCTTGGCCGGGGTGAATCGGGCGACCGGCACCAGCGCGGCGGGGATCTGGTCGACCGGGATCTCCCCCAGCGCCCGGGCGGCGATCGCGATCACCGCGGTGCGGACATTCCCAGGCAGCTCGGACCACTCGGGTGGCCGTCCGGCACCGCCGTCGTCAGTCCCGCCGGCGCCCCCGTCAGTCCCGCCGGCACCGCCGTCGTCAGTCCCGCCGGCGCCCCCGTCGTCACCCCCGCTGGAGCCCTGGTCGTCGGTCCCGCTGGAGCCCTGGTCGGCGGGGGCCCCGTTGCCCGTGGTCGCGCCCGGCGCAGCTGGGTCCGTCACCGCCATCGCCTCCCTCCTGCCGGCCCACCGGCCGCGGCCGCCTCGTCCCGTCGTCCGCCTCCATCCTGCCCCGGCAGCGGATCCGCAACGGCCGTCCGCGGCGCGGCGACCCTGGCACTGTCGTGGCAGGGATCTAGCGTCACGACCGTGACCACGCGGACCTCGCCGGCCGACGCCGGGCAGCGCGCCTTCGACGAGTTGGAGGATCCGCTGCGCGAGGTGACGTTCGTGGTGGTCGACCTGGAGACCACCGGCGGCTCGTCGGCGGAGGATGCGATCACCGAGTTCGGCGCGGTCAAGGTGCGCGGCGGCGAGGTGCTCGGCGAGTTCGCCACCCTGGTCGACCCGGGGCGTGCCATCCCGCCGCAGATCGTGATGCTCACCGGCATCACCGACGCGATGGTGTGTGACGCCCCGCGCATCGACACCGTGCTGCCGGCGTTCCTGGAGTTCGCCCGCGGGTGCGTGCTGGTGGCGCACAACGCCGGATTCGACATCGGCTTCCTGCGCGCCGGGTGCGCGCGGCTGGGGCTGCCCTGGCCGAACCCTCCGGTGGTGGACACGGTCCGGCTGGCCCGCAAGGTGCTCACCCGGGAGGAGGCGCCCAGCGTCCGGCTCGGGGTGCTGGCACCGCTGCTGGGCGCCCGGGTGTCACCGGACCACCGGGCGCTGCACGACGCGCAGGCGACCGTCGACGTGTTGCACGCGCTGTTCGAGCGGCTGGGCCCGCTGGGGGTCGTCACCCTCACCGAGTTGCAGGGCGCCGCCAGGGATGTGGACCCGGCCCGGCGCCGCAAGCGCCGGCTGGCCGAGCACCTTCCGGCCGCGCCCGGAGTGTACCTGTTCCGCGGGCCGCGCGACGAGGTGCTCTACGTCGGCACGTCCGGCAACCTCCGCTCCCGGGTGCGCTCGTACTTCACGGCCGCCGAGATGCGCACCCGCATCAAGCAGATGGTGCTGCTGGCCGAGCGAGTGGACCACGTGGTGTGCGCCACCGCGCTGGAGGCCAGGGTGCGCGAGGGCCGGCTGATCGCCGCGCACCAGCCGCGCTACAACCGGCGGTCCCGCACGCCCAACAAGGTGTACTGGGTCTGCCTGACCGACGAGCCGTTCCCGCGACTGTCGATCGCCAGGACCACCGCCGAGCGACCCGGCCCGTGGCTGGGACCGTTCACCTCGATGGCGTCCGCCCGGATGGCCGTGGATGCGCTGCAGGCGGCGGTGCCGGTCCGCCGCTGCTCGCAGCGGCTGCGCCGCCGGCCCGCCGGGACGCCGTGCGCGCTGCACGAGCTGGGGCGGTGCGGCGCACCGTGTTCCGGGGTGGAGCCGGTCGAGCAGTACGCGCGGCACGCCGAGGCGATCAGGGCACTGATCGAGGGCAGGTCGGACGACCTGCTGCGGGTGCTGTCGGACCGGCTGCAACTGCTGTCCGACGCCGGCCGTTTCGCCGAGGCCGCGGACGCGCGGGACCGGTTGGCGGCGCTGGTGGAGGCGCTGATCCGGCGCCAGCGGCTGGGCGCGCTGGCCGGCATCGAGGAACTGGTCGCGGCCCACCCGGACGGATCCGGAGGCTGGGAGCTGGCGGTGGTGCGGCACGGCCGGCTGGCGGCGGCCGGGCGCGCGCCGTGCGGTGTCGATCCGATGCCGGTGGTCGAGGCGTTGACGGCGTCGGCGGAGACGGTGCTGGCCGGGTCCGGCCCGCTGCCCGGCGCGTCGGCCGAGGAGACCGCGATCGTGCTGGCCTGGCTGGACCGGGACGGCACCCGCCTGGTGCGCTGCACCGCGGGTTGGTCGGTGCCGGCGGGAGGGG
>JBIQML010000101.1:0-11045 GCA_044463405.1 Nakamurella lactea
GAGCGAAACAGGGCCGCGGCCACGAAGTGGCAGGCCCGGAGAGCGGAGCGCGGAGCGAACGATCGGGCACCGTGAGCGACGCCGGAGCGAAACAGGGCCGCGGCGGCGACGTCCGCATCGGGCCGTGGCAGCGGGGCCTGTCCGAGCAGCACAAGCCGGCGGTTCTCGACCTCGTCGCCCGGGTGCGCGAGGCCGACGGCCGCGGACCGGAAGAGCTGCCCGGCGACGGCGCCTGGGTGCTGCTCGCCGAACGGAACGGCGAGCCGGTCGGTCTGGCGTGGCGCACCGGGGACGACCCGGCCGAACTGGTGGTGGACCCGCCGTACCGCCGCCAGGGTGTGGGCGCGGCACTGGCCGAGCAGGCCTGGGATCGCGGCGTGTGGGCCCACGGCACGCTGCCCGCCGCTCGGGCACTTGCCCGTTCGGCCGGCGCGACGCCGGTGCGGACCATGCTGCAGCTACGCCGCGACCTGACCGGCCCGTTCCAGGTTCAGCCTCCCGACGGCGTGCGGATTCGCACCTTCGTACCCGGGACGGACGACGAGCAGTTCCTGGCCGTCAATGCGCGGGCGTTCGCCTGGCATCCCGAGCAGGGCAGGCTGGATCGCGCCGGCCTGCAGGAGCAGATGGCGCAGCCCTGGTTCGACCCGCATGGCTTCTTCCTCGCAGTGCACGGCGGCGACGGCGGTGACGGGGACACCGTGCTGGGCTTCCACTGGACCAAGGTGCACCCGCAGGATCCCACGCCCCAGGGTGGCGTCACCGGCCCGATCGGTGAGGTGTACGTGCTGGCCGTCGACCCGGAATCCCCGATCCGCGGGCTGGGGACTCCGCTGACCATTGCCGGCCTGGCGCACCTGGCGGCGCTGGGCCTTTCCACGGTGATGCTGTACGTGGAGTCCGACAACGATCCGGCCCTGAAGCTCTACCGCCGGCTCGGATTCGACGACTACGCCGCCGACACCGTCTTCGCACGCGGCTGACCGGGCCCTCACGGACGCCAGCCGTCGCGCGCTCGGGCCGGGCGACGGACCTAGATGCAGGCCTTGTTCGCAGCGTTCACCGACCGCACGTTGGACAGCGTCGACAGCGTGCTGGAGGTCGTTGTCGGGGTGCTGGTGCTTGGCGGGGTGCTGGACGTGGTCGGCGCCGATTCGCCGGAAGGCGTCGGGGTGGTGACGGTGGTGCTCAGGCTGGTGCTGACGACCGGCGGCGCCGTCGTCGACAGCCTGGCCGGCACGTTCGCTCCGACCGACACCGGCGCGACCGTCCCGTCGAAGCTGGAGCCGAGGAACAGGCGGATCTGGTCGCCCAGACCCTTCTTGCGCACCAGGTGCGACCTCGGAACCGCGGCGGCCACCGTCAGCGCCTCGGCCCGGTGCCCGGGGGAGAACTGGACCGTGATGCCGGGGCGCACGTCGCCGGGGATCAGCAGCAGGTCCGGCTCGGCGATGTCGAACCCAAGCGGGTTGAGCGCGTTCATCCCCAGCGTGGCCACGCCGGGGCGGCCAGCCACGTTGACCACCTGCAGGTTCACCTCGCCGGGGGAGACCGTCAGCGTCTGCTTCGGATGCGGGGTGGAGGTGATCAGCCTGGTGATCACGCTGGTCAGCGGTGTCGGCGTCGCCGATGTGCTCGGGTGCGCGCTGTTCTGCTTGCTGGTGTGGGTGCTGGTCGAGGAGGAGGTGCTCGGCGGGGTGGGCTTGGAGGTGACCTCTCCGGGCAGCGGCTGGTCGTTCACCAGCGCGTTCCAGATCAGCGGCCCTGCCGAGGTCATGGCCAGACCCTCGCCTTCCGGAACGGTGGGCAGCGTGTAGAAGGTGACCCGGTCCGGATCCAGGTCGCCCAACGATTCGGCGATGTCGAGCAGGTCGTCCAGGGTGACGTTGTCGGTGCGCACGTTGTGCACGAACGCCTGCAGCAGGCGGTTCAGCTTGGCGGGGTTGACCAGCACGCCGGCGCTGGTGGCCTGGCGCAGCAACGTGGACAGCACCATCTGCTGGCGGTGGATGCGCGCCAGATCGCTCTCCGTATCTCCGTACACCTCGCGCGCCCGCACCAGCTTGAGCGCCTGGTTGCCGTTGATGTGCTGGGTGCCGCCCTTGGCCAGCACGGTGCCCAGATTGCCGTCGATGATCGGCCCACACGCCGTGATGGTGATGCCGCCCAGCGCGTTGACCATCGACCGGAACCCGGCGAAGTCGATGATGATCACCCGGTTGATGCGCAACCCGGTCAACTGCTGCACCGCCCGCACCGTGCACTGCGGGCCGCCCACCGAGTACGCGTTGGTGATCTTCCACGTGGTGTAGGGGGTGACGAAGTCCCGGTCGGACAGCGAGTTCGTCTGGTAGTCCCAGGCCTTGCAGGTCGGCGCCTTGATGTACAGGTCGCGGGGGATGGACACGACGGTGACGTGCGAGCGGTCGGCCGACAGGTGCGCCACCATCAGCACGTCGGACTGCATGGTGGTGGTGCCGGCGCCGCCGAGCCGCGCGTCCTCCTTGGTGGCGCGGGTGTCCGAACCCATCAGCAGGATGTTCTCGGCCTGGTACGCCTTCGGCTGGGCTGCCGCGGGGTGCTGCTGGCCGCCACCGCCGACGCCCGCCGTCGCGAGGGCACTGCCGTCGCCGCCGGAGGGCAGCACGGTCGGCGTGGAGATGTGGGTGTCGTCGCTGACGATGGCGTGCACCTGGCGGCCGCTGAGCACCTGCTGGGCTCGGAACTTGATCACCCATTCCGTGCCCGTGTAGAGCAGCAACAGCACGGCCAGCACGGCCACGGCGGCGCGACCGGCCACCAGCCAGCCCCGGTGTGGATTGTCGGCATGGGCCGGTGGATGGCCGGTGGGGCCCCGGGGTGGGGGGCGCGTTGCGCCGGTGGCCCGGCCCGCCCCGACCTGGCGGCGCAGCGACTCCAGCACCGATTCCCAGGACGAGTCGGGTGACCCGGCGGCCGCGGGCTCGGGTGGTTCCGGCTCGGCGTCGTCGGAGATACGGGGGATGACGGCGGTGGCGTCCTCGTCGACGGCGGTAGCGGCCTCGGCCTCGGCGTCGGAGCCGGCCGCGGTCTGGCTCCCGGATTCGGCGGTGGAATCGGACTCGGCGCCGGCATCCGCCTGGGGTGCGCTGTCGGTGTCGGGGGCAGGTTCGTCGCCCGCCTGCGGCTCCGGTTCGGGCATAGCAGCGGGTGCCGTGGCGGGCTCGGTGACGAGTTCGACGGGGCTCTCGCCCTGGTCATCCGGCTGGTCGGATGTGCGCTTGTCCTGCGGTGCAGCAGCATTCTGTCCGGACGGATCGTCCCCTCCGTGCTCCGTGGACAGGGCAGCGATCAGTTCGCCCGCCGGAACTCCGGCAGCGGCGTCGTCGGTGTCCCGACGTCGCCGACGTGACTCCGGGCCCGGGTCCGAGACCGACAGCCGGGCCAGCAGATCCTCCACCCGCATGGCGTCCGCGCCACCGCGCGCCCACCGCCGTGGACGTTCCCAGGGCGCCGACGCCTCTCCGGCGTCCAGGGCAGGATTCGGCTCCTCGCGAGGGGCGTCCCCGCCCTCGGGCGGTGCGGGGCCGTCTGCTCCGCCAGCGCTCACCTAGCATCCTCCGCAGCGTTGGGACCGACGCCCGATAGTACGGCCTGTTAGTGAGCGACGCCGTAGCGAGGCTGGGCCGTCGGCAGGCAGTGCCGGGCCCGGTGAGCGGAGTGCAGAGTGAACGGTGGGTGCTGTGCGACGCCGTAGCGAGGCTGGGCCGTCGGCACGCAGTGCCAGGCCCGGTGAGCGGAGGGCTGGACAGCCAGTGCGGACGGTGGGTGCGGGCAGTCCGTGTCCGCACCGCAGTGGCCGCGGCGGCCGCGGAGCCCCCCGCGACGCCTGTCGCAAGGGGCTCCGGAGCCTGTCGGGCGCCGCGGTCGGCGCCGTGCCGATGGTCAGCCGACCGGCTTCCACGGTCCGTAGGGCTGGCCGGGTGCCTGGTTGCGGGTGTACCACTGCGCGACGTGCCTGCTGCCCTGATAGAGCACCACGTCACCGGCGTGGAACACCCTGGACGCCGTCCAGATCGCGGTGCCGTCCGGGGCGGTCGTCATCTCCTGCCATGGCCCGTACGGGTCGCCCGGCGTCTGGTTCTGCGTCCACCACAGCGCCTGCCAGGTCGATCCGTCGTAGGTCACCTGGTCGCCGGCGTGGTACACCGTGCTCGCGTCCCAGCCCGGCACCGGCGAGGGCAGCGCCAGTCCGACGACCTCCGGGTTGTGGTCGGAGGCCGCGAACGGCTCGTCCCCGTCGAACAACTGCGTGACGTTGTAGTTGTAGCGGCTGTAGGCGTATGCCACGGACTCCTGGGCGTTGATCTGCCAGATGTCCGCGCCGGTGACCATGCTCAGCGCCGCCGGGTTGGCCAGCACGTGATCGAGCGAGCCCGCGAGGTCGTTGTAGTTGTACGACTGCTCGGAGGGGTCGAAGGTGCTGCTCAGGTCGGTGTAGCCGGCGTCGTAGAGGACCTGCATCGGATCCTCGTGGGTGTAGGCGTTCAGGTCACCCAGCAGGAAGATCTTGTCGGTGCCCACCTCGGCCGCGGTGTCCTCGGCGAACGTCACGACAGCCCTGGCCTCGTGCACCCGGGTGCAGTTGAACGCGCCCTGGTCGTACGCCGGGTCGGCGGCCTCCCCGTCACCGCCGTTCGCGCAGTCGTCGAAGATGCCGTCGGCATCGGCTCCCTTGCTCTTGAAGTGGTTGGCCACCACCAGGAACGAGTAGCTGTCCGGCACGCCGGCCTTCTTGAACGCCTGGGCCAGCGGCTCCCGCGCGATGGAGAACGGCTGCCCCTCGCCGGACTGGTCGGCCAGCACGTGCGAGACGCCGACCGGTGTCACGTCGGTCGGCTTGTAGATGAACCCGGTGCGGATCACGTCCTGTTGCGCCACCGGCGGAAGGTCCGCGGCGGCAGGCGACGGCACGTAGGCCCACACGTCCGAGCCCGCTGCGTCGTTGAGCGCCTCCACCAGGCCGGCCAGGGCGTCGTCACGATCCTTGTTGAACTTGACCGAGTTCTCGATCTCCTCCAGCGACACGATGCTGGCGCCCAGCCGGTTGATGCCGGTGACGATCTTGTCCTGCTGGCGAGCGAAGCTCTCCGCGGTGGCGGCACCGCGCGGGCCGGGGTTGCCCTCCTCGTCGTGGCAGCGGTTGTCGCCGATGTGGTTGCCCTCGCGGTCGTCGTAGTAGGTGCAGGTGCCCTGACCGCTGGCGACGTACTCCTCACCGGTGGTGGAGAAGTAGTTCTCCACGTTGAACGTGGCCAGCCGGATGTCGCCGCCCACGTCTGCCGGCCGTTCGTTGTCGGCGCGGCCGTTGCCGGAGAACGTCGCGACGGCTGATCCGTCACCGACGACCTGCGTGGTGGGCTCGAAGCTCCACGCGCTGTGCTCGTATCGCAGGACGACGCCCTGATGGAACGTGACCTGCGAGCCCACCCTCGCCGGGGTCTGGGCGGTGAGCCACGGCATCGGGCTGTCGCTGTGATCGCCGTCCGGGTACAACGCCCAACTGGAGCCGTCGTCCAACACGATCGCCCGCCTGGCGTTGTCGGCCACGGCGTCCTTGGCGGCGGGGCTACCGGCAGGGCCGACGTCGGTCGGCTGCACCAGCGGGGTGGTGCCGGCGGCCAGCATGAACGTGCCGAAGTAGTTCACGTCGTAGTTGCTGGACACCGTGAAGTCACCCTGCGGGGCGAGGAGTTCGCCCTCGTGCGCCTCCTTCTGCGCGTCGGTCTGCAGCCCCGACCAGGCGATCGTGGTGGGCGTGACCCTCTTCAGCCGGTGATCGAGCTTCGTCACCGTCGGGAAGGAGATCTCGGTGGTGCCGCTGTACTCGCTGACCTCGCCGGTGACCGACACGCTCTCGCCGATGGTCACCTGGCCGGCCGAGTCGGAGCCGTAGACGAATACGGCATCCGAGGCGCCCGGCGTCTTGTCACGGTGCGGGTTGCCCCCTGTTCCTGCGGTCTGCAGGTAGATGCCGTTGAAGCCACCGGTGGCGTAGACGGCGGTGACGACGCCCTCGGTCCGCACCGCGGTGCCGTCCGGGTAGGGCGAGGTGTCGGTGTTGGTGCCCTGGATCTGCGCGATGGTCAGATGCTTCGGCTCGGAGATGGTGAAGTCGAAGCTCGCCGAGGCGGTGGCCTGGTCGTCGTCGGTGACGGTGACCGTGACGGTCCAGGTGCCGACCGTCGTCGGGGTGCCGTAGATCGAGCCACCGTGGTAGGAGATCTTCAGCCCGTCGGGCAGGCCGGTCGCCGACCAGGTGTACGGCGATTGCCCGCCGGTGGCGCTCAGGTCGATGTCGGCCATGGAGACGCCGGCGTAGGCCTGCTGATCGCCCGGGTTGGCCAGGGCCAGTGGTGCCGGGGAGCTGCCGCCGCTGTCGCCGGAGTTCTGCGGTGTCGGGGCACCTTCAGCGAAGTCGGTGGCGTTGTTGTCCGTGTCAGCACCGTTGGTGCGGGAGTCCGACGTCGAGTTGGACAGTTCCGGTGCCGCGGCGCTGCCCTCGTAGTCGGATGCGTCCGTGCCGAAGCCAACGAAGTCGACCAAGCCCGTGGGGCAACTCGAGTCGCAGTGCACAGGGGTCGCCGTGTCGAGTCCCGTCGTGGTGGTCAGCAGTGCGACCTTGCCGTGAGTGCCGGACATCGCGATGCTGCCGGTCGCGTCCGGGTCGGGCAGCGGGGTCGTGCCACCGGAGCCCTGCGCCTCCTGGACCAGGTAGTAGCCCCCGGCGGCGATGGAGCCGCTCAACGCGGTGACCTGCCACGTGTTGCCGCCCGACGAGGCGTATTGCACACTCCAGTCCGTCAGGCTGATGGCCGCGTTGGTTGGGTTGTACAGCTCGATGAAGTCGTTGGTGTAGGTCGCGCCGGAGTTGCCCCCGCCGCCGTAGACCTCGTTGATCACGACGTTCGTGCCGTCGGTGTCGGCCAGGGCGGGAGCCGCCAGTGCGGTGCACGTGGCGGCGGCGGTGGCCAGGCAGGCGGCGGCTACTGCGGCCCGCCTGATGAGCTGGACGGTCAAGGGAACCTGCACCTCCGTGGTGGTCGGGGACGCGGCCGGGAGGTCTTCCCGGCGCGAACTGCTGGGCTCGGGCCGTGCGGTCATCGACACGCGCACAGGGTGCACGCAGGCACCGACAGCCAGCCGCCGGCGTCGAGGTCGAACTGGGCGGCTGTGGTCATGGGATCGCAGTCGTCCCCGCGGTGTCGGGAACTGTAGGGGCCCGTGGCCCGGGTGGCAAGCGCGGTGACGGTGCGTGTCGGCCGCGGTGACGTTCGTTCGCGCCGGCCGCTGGTCAGGACACGCATAGCGCGCCGGTGCGCGCCCTGCCCCCGCCGACCCACAGGTGCAGCGTGGTCAGGTCGGTTCCGGTGATGCGTTCACCGGTGTAGATCGTGATGAACGACGGCAGCAGGTACGCCGTCCCGTCCGCGTCGACGCCGCCGGTGACGGGTGCCGACGGCGAACCGTCGGTCGTGACCGCGGAGCCGGGGGACGCGCCGGTGTCTTCAGTATCGGGCGGGGCCGGCCGGAGATCGTCATAGGCGGGCTGGAACGCCAGCGTGGAGTGCGCGGAGGGGCATGCTTTCTGCTGGGCGCGCTGCCCCGGCGCCGCGAGCCGATCCAGCTCCCGCCGCTGGGCGTCGACCGGACCGCCTGCGGTCGCGTTGATGGCGTCGATCGCCCGCCGGATGGCGGCCAGGTCCGCCTCCGGAATCTGCGACGACGATCGGGTGGGGGCGTGGCCCGTGGATGTGCTCGCAGTGGAGGTGCTTGCCGCGGACGCGCCGGTGCCGCCCGTCGCAGGCGGGCCGGTGGGGTGGGGCGTGCTGCTCGACGTGCACGCCGAGATCGCGCAGACCATCGTCACCGACGCGGCGAGCCCGGCCAGTGCGCGGGGCATTCGCCGAAGGGGCATCCGCCGAAGGGGCATCCGCCGAAGGGTCGGCCGCCGGCGGGCGGGCCGTGGCGGCCCCGTCGGCCACCGGCCCGGCGCGCAGGCTCGTTCAGCCGCCACCGGCGTCCAGTTCCGCACCCTCGGGCACCAGCATCTCGTCCGGATCGTCCAGCCAGCCGTAGGGCAGGTGCACCCGGCGCTGCGGCCCGCCCTGCCGGCCGCGCGGCCCCTCGGCGTCCGTCGGGAACGGCTGGTCCAGCTCCATCCTGGACGTCAGTTCGGCGAGCTCGTCCAGGCTGGAGACCATGCCCAGCGCGTAGCGCAGGTCCGATCCGACCGCGAAACCCTTGAGATACCAGGCGATGTGCTTGCGCAGATCGCGAATCCCGCGGTCTGGCCCCATCTCCTCGGACAGCAGCTCCGCGTGCCTTTGCAGGATGGCTCGCACCTGCCGCAGGCCGGGTGGGGTGGGGATCGGTCGCCCGTCGAACGCCGCCGCCAGTTCGGCGAACAGCCAGGGCCGCCCCTGGCAGCCGCGCCCCACCACCACCCCGTCACATCCGGTGGCGGACATCATGTCCAGCGCGTCGCTGGCGCGAAAGATGTCGCCGTTGCCCAGCACCGGGATGCTCGTCACCGCCCTCTTCAACGCGGCGATCGCCGTCCAGTCGGCCCGCCCCGAGTAATGCTGCATCGCGGTACGACCGTGCAGCGCGACCGCGGCCACCCCCGCGTCCTCGGCGATCCTTCCCGCGTCGGTGAAGGTGCGATGTTCCGGGTCGATGCCTACCCGCATCTTCACCGTCACCGGGATGCCGGCGGGCGTGGCCTCGCGCACCGCGGCCGCGACGATGGAGCCGAACAGTCGTCGCTTGTAGGGCAGCGCCGCGCCGCCGCCCTTCTTGGTGACCTTGGGCACCGGGCAGCCGAAGTTCAGGTCGACGTGGTCGGCCAGGTCGTCCTCGACCACGATGCGCACCGCCTGCGCGACCACCGCAGGGTCGATGCCGTACAGCTGCAGCGAGCGTGGGTGCTCGTCGGGGGCGAAGCGGATCATCGCCATGGTCTTCGGATTGCGGGTGACCAGTGCCTGGGTGGTGGTCATCTCGCACACGTACAGCCCGGCGCCGAACTCGCGGCACAGCCGGCGGAACGAGCGGTTGGTGATCCCGGCCATCGGGGCCAGCACCACCGGTGGCCACACCCGGTACCTGCCGATCTGTAGCGCAGCGGCGTGCGCGCCGGCCGGCCGGACACCGGTTTCGGCGGCCGTCGCGGGCGAGTCGATGGTGGTGGTCACGGCGACCATTGTCCCTGCTGCCGGGCCGGGCAGCGGCACATGCGACAGTGAGGGGTATGACGGACATCACTGACAGCCGCCCCTCCTGGTTCGACGGCCTCGATCTGGCTCCCGCCGGTGACCGGCCGGAGTTGCTCGCCGCTCCGGTGCTGGCCGCGCTCGCCCGCGTGCCCGAGGGCACGTCCGTGCTGGCGGCGCCGATCGACCCCGATCTTGCGGATACCGCAGCGTTCTGCGAGCACTACGGCGTCCCGGCCGAGGCGAGCGCCAACTGCGTGATCACCATGGGCAAGCGCGAGGGGCAGCAGCGCTGGGCCGCCGTCGTGGTGCTGGCGACCACCAGGGCGGACGTGAACGGCGTGGTCCGTCGGCGGCTGGACGTGCGGAAGATCTCCTTCGCCCCGATGGACGACGCGGTCTCGCGGACCGGCATGGAATACGGCGGGATCACGCCGGTGGGCGTGCCGGAGGACTGGCCGGTGCTGGTGGACTCGGTGGTGGCCGCCGCCGGGCCGGTGGTGATCGGTTCCGGGATCCGGGGATCGAAGATCGTCATCGACGGTGCCGTGCTGGCGTCGCTACCGGGCGCGGAGGTCATCGACGGACTGGCCCGGCCGGCCTGAGGCCCGGGCACCGCCCGGCCGGCCTGAGGCCCGGGCACCGCCCGGCCTGGGAGGCTACAGCGCCGAGAAGGTCTTCCAGGTGTCGTAGGGGACGCTCCAGTCCCAGACGTAGTCCGCGTAGGACATCTTCACCCCGGTGTCCTCCACGTCCACCGGCACGCCGTAGTAGACCATGTGGAAGAACTCCTCGGCGGCGTGCATGCTCATGTTGATGCAGCCGTGCGAGACGTTCGCCTTGCCGAGCAGGCCCTCCTTCTCCACTTCCTTGTTCGCGTGGATGAATTCGCCGTTGTTGTTGATCCGGACGCCCCAGTACTCCGTGATTCCGCAGTATCCGTACTTGGGGTTGCACATGGTGAATGCGCCGGGCTTCTTCTCCATCACGATGTGCACGCCGCTCACCGTGGTGCGGCCCTCGTCCTGGGACTTCGGGACGCCATAGGAGACCGGATAGTTTCGTTTGATGCTGCCGTTCTCGATCACATAGAGGCGATGTTCGGCCACGTTCGTCTTGACCCTCAGGTCGGGTCCGATCTTGAAGTTGCGGGTGAGATCCTCGCGCCCCCAACCACTGCCGTAGTTCACGCCGTACAGGTCCGCCTCGACCTTCACCGAGGAGTTCGCCGGCCAGTAGTCCTTGGTCCGGAAGTGCACCCGAGATTGCTTGACTCCGTTGCCCTGGATGTCCTCGTCCTGCATCCAGCCCCAGGACCCGGTGATCTTCTTGCCGCCGTCGATGGTGACGTGCAGGTGCTTTTCGGCATTCGCTCGGTTCTTCACCACGCCGGCGAACGTGACGACGATCGGCGCGGCGATGCCGACCGTCTGGCCGTCCGGGATGTTGATGTAGGCGGCCATCGTCTTCTTTGGCTTGACGGTGCTGAAGGTGCCCTCGATCTGTTTCGTGCTGCCGTCGGTGGCCTTGGCGGTGCCGGTGAGCGTGTACTTGACGCCGTAGCGCAACCGTTCGGTCTTGGTCCAGGTGTGCTTGTCGTTGGTGATCTTGCCGGAGGCGCTGGAACCGTCGTCACCGAGGACCGTCACCTTCTGCAACTGGGCGTTGAAGACGGTCACCGTGATGGGATCGTTCGGCGCGATCTTCTTGGTCCCGAACGCCGGGTTGGCGGTCACCCGGATGGCCGTCCCCGCCGGGCTGTTCGTGCTGTTGGTGGTCGCCGTCCCGGTC
>JBIQML010000102.1:0-10984 GCA_044463405.1 Nakamurella lactea
TGCCGTACCCGAATTGGTACCGCTTGAAGCCGTAGTCGATCAGGTACGTCGCCATGGTGGTGGAGGCGTTCGCCGGACCACCCAACGTCATGATCCACACCAGGTCGAACAGCTGCAAGCTGCCCACGATCGACAGGAACGCCAGGATGCGCACGGTCGGCCCGAGCAGCGGCAGCACCACGTGCCGGGTGGTCTGCCAGGCGGTGGCGCCGTCGAGGGCGGCAGCCTCCCTGAGCTCGGCCGGAATGCCCTGCAGCCCGGCCAGTAGCAACACGATGCCGAAGCCCAGGTACTGCCAGGTGATCACGACGAACAGCGTGTACAGCACGATGCTGCGGTCGGCCAGCCAGGTCTGCACCAGCCCGCCGATGCCGAGCCCGTTCATCAGCTGGTCGACGAAGCCGTCCGGCTGCAGCATCAGCGACCACATCACCGCGGTGGTGGGCGCGGCGAGCACGTACGGGGCGAACGCGACCAGCCGGAGGAACGCGCGGCCCCGCATCCGGCGGTTCAGCAGCAGCGCCAGCGCGGTGGCCAGCGGGATCTGCACCACCACCGCGAGCCCGGCGAGGATCAGGTTGTGCTCGATCGCCCCGAGGAACACCGGGTCGGTGAGCACCCGCTGGTAGTTCTTGAAGGCGATGAAGTGATCCAGCGGGCCGAACCCGCTCCACTGGAACAGGCTGTAGTAGACGGCCACCACGATCGAGGCGACCACGAAGCCGAAGAACAGCACCAGGGCCGGCCCCAGCAGCAGGGCCAGTTCCAGCCGCTTGCGGGCATTGCCGCGACGGCGGGCCGCCACGACGGTCGGCAGGGATCCCCCGACCGCACCGGATCCCCGCCTGGCGACCGTCGTGGCGACCGGGCCGCGCTGCGCGCTCACGCCGTTACCGCCGCATCCTGTGGGCGCCGGCCACGGGTGCCGGCCGCCGGGCGACGTGCGCTGCCATCACCCGGGCTAGCCGTTGGCAGCTGCGGCCTTGGCGACCGAGTCCGCGACATCCTGCGGCGAGCCCTGCCCCGCGAAGAAGTCCGCCACCGCGGCGTCCAGAGCGTTGCCCACCGCGGACGGCAGGGCGATGTCGAAGTACGTCTGGTTGTACGGCGCGTTCTTCAGGTAGGCAAGGACCTGCTTGAGCACCGGGCTCGACAACGCCTCCGCCGCACCGGGATTGGCGGGCAGCGTGACGAAACTGGCTTTCATCAGCTTCTTCTGGACCGGGACGCTGACCAGATACTTCAGGAAGTCCGGGCATGCCGAGGTGGCCTTGGTGGTGCAGCTGAACCCGTCACCGCCGCCGAGCACGACGCCGGGCTCTCCCTTGCCGCCGCTGACGCTCGGGAACGGGAACCAGCCCATCTTGGAGGCGAAGTCCTTGTCCGTGGCCAGCGCCGGCATCACGGCCATCTCCCAGTCGCCCTGTAGCTCCATGGCCGCCTTTCCGTTGGCCACCATGCCTGCGGAGCTGCCGGCACCCTGCTGCGACGAGGTGCCCAGGAATCCCTTCTGGAACGGGTCGGTGGCCATGAACGTCTTCAGATCGTCGCCGGCCTTGACGAAGCACGGGTCGGAGAGCTTCTGCGCGGCCATGCTGGACTTGATGGTGTCCAGCGGGCATTCCCGCACCGCGAAGTACTCCCACCAGAAGGCGTCGGGCCACTTGTCCTTGCTGCCGACGGCGACCGGCACGATACCGGCGGCCTTGAGCTTGCTGACGTCCGCGTTGAACTCGTCCATGGTGGCCGGTGGCTTGTCGATCCCGGCCTTGTCGAACAGGTCCTTGCGGTACCAGAACCCCACCACGTGCACGTCGTAGGGGACGCCGTACTGCTTGCCGTCGTGCTGCCAGCCCTTGGCCGCGCTTCCCAGCTCGCCGATCCAGCTCGAGGTCGCCTGCGTGATATCCATCAGCTTGCCGGACTTGATCTGGGTGGCCATCCGGCCGGCACCCCACTGCTGGAAGATGTCCGGCGGGTCGTCGGACTGCAGCGCCAGCGGAATCTTGGTCAGGAACTGCTCGTTCTGCAGCGGGTTGATCTTGAACGTGACGTTGGGGTGCTGACCGTGGTACGCATCGGCAACCTGTTGCAGCGCCGTCTTTCCGGGATCGGTGTTGGCGTTGTGCCACCAGGTCAGGGTGACGGGGGCGGCGGAGCCGCCGGTCGAGCCGCTGTCTGACGCACCGCTCGCCGAACCGCCGCCCGACGAGCCGGACGGCGCGCCTGCGGAGCTCGCCGGGGGAGTGCTGGCGTTCGAGGCCGACCCCGAACCGGGGCTGGCCCCGCCGCTGCCGCACGCTGCGGTGACGGCGACGGCCGCGATCAAGGATGCGGCGAGTGCGCCGCGCCTGGGGATCTTTCGCATGACGGTCCTTCCTTCTCAAGAGTCCTCGCGTCGGTTGCTCACGAGACGGATATGCCTGGCCGGCCGGCAATGTCGGTCGGTTGCGGAGAAGCGGTGCAACGCCGCCTCCGATTCGTCATCGGCAAGTTTGCGCGCCACACGCCCGCATGTCAATCGTTGTCGATAACGTTTTACAGCGCTATTCTCGTCCGGTGCGGTCCGGCGAGCAGGTTCCGAGCTATCAGCGGGTGACGATCCGCGACGTCGCCGCGCGCGCCGGCGTCTCGGTCGCCACCGTCTCCAAGGTGATCAACCAGCGGTACGGTGTCGCGGCAGCGACGATGGCGCATGTGCAGGCCGTGATCGACGATCTCGGTTACGAGGCCAGCTTGGTGGCGCAGAGCCTGCGCAACCACCGTACGAACGTGATCGGCATCCTGGTCGCGGACTTCGAACCGTTCAGCACCGAACTGCTCAAGGGCGCCGCGGACGCCATCCGCGACACCGGCTTCGAGCTGGTGGTGTACTCGGCCGGCGGGCGCACCAGCGAGCACGTGGGATGGGAACGCCGGTACCTGTCACGGCTGTCCGGGACGCTGGTGGACGGGGCCGTGCTGGTGACACCCACCGTGGTGGACGTGGCCTACCAGGCTCCGATCGTCGCGGTCGATCCGCACACCGGCCCGACCGGACTGCCGACCATCGACTCGGACAACCGGCGCGGTGCGCGGCTGGCGATCGAGCACCTGCTGGACCTGGGCCACCGGCGCATCGCGATGCTCACCGGCCGGCCCGACCTGCAGTCGGCCCAGCTCCGGGAGGCCGGATACCGGGATGCGCTGGCCGCCGCCGGGATTCGACCGGCGACGACCCTGATCAGGCCGGGCGGGTACGACAGCGCCACCTCGCGGGAGTCGGCCCATCGGCTGCTGGCCGCCCGGGCCCGGCCGACCGCGATCTTCGCCGCCAACGATCTGTCGGCCATCGGCGCGCTCCAGGCGGCGTCCGACCTGGATCTGCGGGTGCCCGAGGACCTGTCCGTGGTGGGGTTCGACAACATCCCGGAGTCCGCGCTGTCCGACCCGCCGCTGACCACGGTGGAGCAGCCGATCCGGGAGATGGGCAGGCGGGCGCTGGAGATGTTGATCGCGTCGATCCGCGGCGCGGTCCCGGAACCGAGCCACGTCACGCTGCCGACCCGGCTGGTCGTGCGGCAGAGCACCCGCGCACCGGCCGGCACGCGAGCGCGTCGGCCCGTCGCGGCGGGCGCCTCGTCGCGCGAGGTCGCACCGCAGAGCCGGACCCGTCGCGTCGCCTCGCAGCGACCGGCGAGTGGCGCGTCGTGACGATGCAGAGCGGTGCGGCCACCGGCATCTGGCGGGACCCGTCGGTGCCGGTGGCCGAGCGGGTCGACGATCTGTTGGGACGGATGACGCTGCGCGAGAAGGTCGCCCAGCTCTCCGGCGTGTGGCTGGACGCCGACGGAGGCGGAGGTGACGTGGCCCCGCACCAACACGACCTGGACGACGGCACCGAGGACTGGCCCACGCTGATCACGCACGGCGTGGGGCAGCTCACCCGCCCCTTCGGCACCGCCCCCGTCGAGCCGGTGACCGGTGCGCGCACCCTGGCCGGTCGGCAACGCGAGATCGTGTCCGCCGGCCGCTTCGGCATCCCCGCGCTGGTGCACGAGGAATGCCTGACCGGGCTGACCGCCTGGCGGGCCACCATCTACCCTTCCCCGCTGTGCTGGGGAGCGTCGTTCGACCCGGACCTGGTGCAGCAGATGGCCTTCCGCATCGGCTCGGACATGCGCCGGCTGGGCGTGCACCAGGGACTCGCCCCGGTGCTGGACGTGGCCAGGGACCTGCGGTGGGGCCGGATCGAGGAGACCATCGCGGAGGACCCCTTCCTGGTCGGGTCGTTGGGAGCGGCGTACGTGCGCGGCCTGCAGTCGGCCGGCGTGGTCGCCACGCTCAAGCACTTCCTCGGCTACTCGGCGTCCGCGGCCGGCCGGAACCTCGGGCCGGTGTCCGCCGGACCCCGCGAACTGTCGGACGTGCTGCTGCCGCCGTTCGAGATGGCGCTGCGGGCCGGCGCGCGATCGGTGATGAATGCCTACCCGGCGGTCGACGGGCTGCCGGCCGCCGCCGATCGCTCGCTGCTCACCGGGCTGCTGCGCGAGAAGCTCGGGTTCGACGGCACGGTGGTCTCGGACTACTTCTCGGTGACCTTCCTGCAGACCCTGCACGGGCTCGCCGACTCGCCGGCGCAGGCGGCGGCCCTCGCGCTGCAGGCAGGCATCGACGTCGAGTTGCCCGCGGTGCGCTGCTATGGGGAGCCCCTGGTGCACGCCGTCGAGTCGTCCGCGGTGGACGGGCCGACCATCGACCGGGCAGCCGGCCGGGTGCTACGGCAGAAGTGCGAGCTCGGCCTGCTGGACCCCGACTGGTCCCCGGACCCCCCGGCCGGGATCGACCTGGACGATCCCCGATCGCGGCGGCTGGCCCGGCGGCTGGCGGCGCGATCGATCGTGTTGCTGCGCAACCAGAACGGCGCGCTGCCGCTGTCGCAGGGCCTGCGGTTGGCGGTGATTGGCCCCCGGTCGGCAGAGGCCGGCGCGATGCTCGGCTGCTACTCCTTCCCGATGCACGTCGGTGTCCATCACCCGGACGTGCCCCTTGGCCTGTCCATCCCGACCCTGCTGGAGACCCTCAGGGCGGATCCCGCCGGGTACCGCGTCACCGCCGCGCGCGGCTGCCCGGTGGCCGGCGGCAACGACGACGACATCGACCGCGAGATCGCCGCCGCGGCCGACCTGGCGTCCGCCGCCGACGTGTGCCTGGCCGTGCTCGGCGACCGCGCCGGGCTGTTCGGCGCGGGCACCTCCGGCGAGGGGTGCGACGCCGCGGACCTCGCGCTGCCCGGCCGGCAGGAGGACCTGCTGGAGGCGTTGCTGGACACCGGCACCCCGGTGGTGCTGGTGCTGCTGGTCGGTCGGCCGTACGAGCTGTCCCGCCAGGTCGACCGGCTGGCTGCCGCGCTGTGCGGATTCTTTCCCGGCGAGGAGGGCGCCGCGGCCGTCGCCGACGTGCTCGCGGGCCGTGCCGATCCCGGCGGGAGGCTCCCGGTGAGCTTTCCCGCCGCCGGCGCCACGCAGCCCGGCACGTACCTGACCCCGGCGCTGGGACAGCGCAGCGAGGTCAGCAGCGTCGACCCGACCCCGCTGTTCCCGTTCGGTCACGGGCTGAGCTACGCACCGGCCCGCTGGCTGCAGGTCAGCGCCGCGCACGACCGGTGGCCGACCGACGGCAGCTGCACCGTCACCGTCCGGCTCGACGGCGACCCGAACCGTGCCACCTCCGAGGTGGTCCAGGTGTACCTGCATGATCCGGTCGCCGAGGTGTCCCGGCCGGTGCAGCAGCTGATCGCGGCACCACGCGTCGACCTCGCGCCGGGCGGGACCGGAATCGTGCGCATCGACCTGCATGCCGACCTGACCAGCTACACCGGGCGCGACGGCCGGCGACGCGTCGACCCGGGTGCCGTCGAGCTGCGGATCGGCGCCTCCAGCACCGACATCCGCGGCACGCTGGCGCTGACCATGACGGGGCCGGCGCGATTCGTGGGACCCGATCGGGTGCTGCAGCCCACGATCCAGGTCGACGTGTCGGGGGAGGGCTGATCGCCCGAGCACCGGACGATCCGCGCCACGACCAACGCCGCGTCACGAGCCGGCGGCGTATGGGACATGATGAAGACTCGCTCGACCGGAAGGACGGAACCACGGTGACGGTGACAACAACGACGACGACAACGGCGCGGCCGACGCGCGAGGACCGGTTCAGCTTCGGACTGTGGACGGTCGGCTGGCCCGCCCGTGATCCCTTCGGAGATCCGACGCGGCGCGCCCTGGACCCGGTGGAGTCCGTGCACCGGCTCGCCGAACTCGGGGCGTACGGCGTCACCTTCCACGACGACGACCTGATCCCGTTCGGCACCGCCGACGCCGAACGCGACCGGTTGATCGACAGGTTCCGCCAGGCGCTGGACGACACCGGCATGGTGGTGCCGATGATGACCACCAACCTGTTCAGCCACCCGGTGTTCAAGGACGGCGGCTTCACCAGCAACGACCGGTCGGTCCGCCGGTTCGCGCTGCGCAAGGTGATGCGCAACCTGGACCTGGCGACCTCGCTCGGAGCCCGGACCTACGTGTTCTGGGGTGGCCGGGAGGGCGCCGAATCCGATGCCGCCAAGGACGTCCGGGCCGCGCTGGACCGGTACCGGGAGGCGATCGACACCCTCGCCGAGTACGTGATCGACCAGGGCTACCAGATCCGGTTCGCCATCGAGCCCAAGCCGAACGAGCCGCGCGGCGACATCTTGCTGCCCACGGTCGGGCACGCCCTGGCGTTCGTCGCGCAGTTGGACCATGCGGACATGGTCGGTGTGAACCCCGAGGTCGGGCACGAGCAGATGGCCGGTCTGAACTTCGCGCACGGTATCGCGCAGGCCCTGTGGGCGGGCAAGCTGTTCCACATCGACCTGAACGGGCAGCGGTCGATCAAGTACGACCAGGACCTGGTCTTCGGGCACGGCGACCTGCACAACGCGTTCTTCCTGGTCGACCTGCTGGAGAACGGGTTCGGCGACGGAGCGCCGGCCTACGACGGGCCCAGGCACTTCGACTACAAGCCGCTGCGCACCGAGGACATCTCCGGCGTCTGGGACTCGGCGGCCGCGAACATGCGCACCTACCTGCTGCTGCGCGAGCGGGCACGCTCCTTCCGCGCCGACCCGGAGGTGGCCGAGGCGCTGCGCCGCACCAGGGTCGCGGAACTCGCCGAACCGACGCTGGCGGCGGGGGAGTCCTACCGGGACCTGTTGGCAGACCGGTCCGCCTACGAGGACTTCGACACCGAGGCGGCCGGCGCTCAGGGCTACGGCGTGGTGCGGCTGAACCAGCTGGCGCTGGAGCACCTGCTCGGAGAGCGCCGAGCCAGCTGACACCTGCGCTCAGTTGCCGCCCGGCGGCGCCGGTGGTCGCGTCCAGTTCTTGCTATCGCAAGCCTTCGCCGGCGCGCACAGCACAATCTGCTCGGGCCAGTGGTCCCGGTAGTGCTGGTCGCCGACGTGATAGGAGACGTCGAACCCGTCGGCCACCGCCTCGGTATGGCCCGGCACGGGCGCGAGGGTGAGCCCGAGTTGCTCGTGACTACCCGGCGGTAGAGTGGCACCTGCGGCCGCCCGTCGATGCGGGAACGTCGAAGACGATGGGTAGCCGCCGACGGCGACGCCGCCAAGTTGCGCTTCTGCAGTGGAGATCCAAGCCTACACCAGCCGGATTTGCGCACTGCGACCGGTGGGGGGCCCGTTGAGCAGCACCTTGTCGATCACCACCGGCCGAGTGCCGGTATTGGGAATCTGCCGGGAGAAGGTCACCACGCCGTCCTTGACGGGGATGCTTGTGCTGATCCAGCCACCGTCGGACTCGGGGTCCAACGGCCCCGAGCGCATGTCCGAACCGCCCCTGGGCCACATCACCGCGGCGAGCGTGGCGACAACCACCAGGACGACGACGACCAGGGCCAGGAGGGGACGCCGGATCGGCACGGGCACCCGCATGGTCACGGCGGTCGTCTCACGAGGATTCCGAGTGCACGACGGCCGCGTTCAGAAGGTCACGGCCGAAGGTGCACAACTCGAAGGTGTGCCTGGTCGCTCCGCCCTTCACGCCGAAGGTGTCATAGATGTCCGCGTTGGTGGAATACCCATGCGAGCCGGACAGTGTCACCGGAGGCAAGGTGAGATCGGACGTGAACCGAACGTTGGTGCCCGTGTCCTTGTCGACGTGGTCGCCACGCTGGTAGATGTAGCCGTACTGCATGTTCGTGCACCCGCGATCTGCAGCAATTCGATTCACTTGCGTGAATCCGGCGAACACGTTATGCGCCGTGGATGGCTTTGGCAACACCTCTTCGCGCCGCCGTTGGAGAAGTCACCCCGCACGAACTGTACGACGGCGCCTACCGCGCCGAGGACGGCTGCATTGGGACCGGTGCGTCGCCTTGTCGCCTGGTCACGCCCCGTCGTCCACGGTGCGCGCGAGCGCCCGCACCGTGTCGATGGTGTCCACGTCGCCCGGGCCCTTGTCGGGCCGGTAGCGCACCACCCGCGCGAACCGCAGCGCCACACCGCCGGGATAGCGCGACGACGTCTGCAGGCCGTCGCAGGCGATCTCGGCGACCAGCGGCGGATCGGCGAACACGGCGGACCTGGTGCGGCGCGCCTCGCGGGACTGGATCTCGGCGGTCTGCCAGGCCAGCATCTCGTCGGTCAGTCCCTTGAAGGTCTTGCCGAGCATCACCAGCCCGCCGGTGGCGGGGTCCCTGGCCGCCAGGTGCAGGTTCGACAGGTATCCGGTCCGCCGGCCGTAGCCCCACTCCGCCGCCGTGACCGCCAGGTCGAAGGTGTGCCGGGGCTTGAGCTTGATCCATGCCGCGTTCCGTCGACCCGCCGCGTAGCCGGCGTGCAGCCGCTTGACCACCACACCCTCGAAGCCGCGCGCCACCGCCTCGTCGAAGAAGGCGACGACCTGATCCGTCGACTGGGCCAGAATCCTTGGTACCACCAGTGTTTCGGGCAGGCGCTGGCGCATGGCCGCCACCCGCTCGGACAGCGGACGGTCCAGCAAGTCCGCCCCGTCCATCCGCAGCGCGTCGAAGCAGAATAGCGTCAGGGACACGGCGCTCGGGACCTCAGCCGGCAACTCCGCCGCGCGGGCCGCCGTCACCTGGAACGGCAGCGGCCGGCGGGAGGGATCCAGGGCGATGGCCTCACCGTCCAGCACCAGGTCGGTCACCGGCAACTCCGTCACCGCCCGGACGATCTCCGGGACGCGGTCGGTGATCTCGTCCAGGCTCCGGCTGAACACCCGGACGTCGGCGCCCGACTTGTGCACCTGGACCCGGATGCCGTCCAGCTTGGCATCCACGATCGCCGGCAGCTCGGTCTTGGCAACCGCACCGTCGACATCGGGTGACGAGGCGGCCAGCATCGGGCGCACCGGTTGCCCGACCTGGAGCACGACCGCATCCAACGCGGGCACGCCCGAGGAGGCCAGCAACGCGGCGGCCGCCGGGGTGGAGCCGAGCAGCATCGCCGCCCGGCGCACCGCCGGCGAGGGGGCGTCGAAGGCGACGGCGACGGCGTCCTGCACCAGCGAATCGAGGGCGCCCTGCCGTACCTCGCCGACCACCAGCCCGCGCAGCAGGTGCTGTTCTGCCGCGGTGGCGCGCCCCAGCAGGGTCGCGGCCAGTGCCGTGCGGCGGGAGGTGGACCCCGGCCCGGTCTCGGCGGCGATCTCGGCGAATATCGCATCCACCTCGCCGACCGTCAGGCTCGGCGTCGCCGCGGGCGCCACCGTCGGCAGCGACGCCCAGCCCAGGTTCGTGCGTCGCTGGCGCAGGGTGCCGGACAGGTACGCCACCACCAGGCCGACCTCGTCCGGGGCGGCTGCGGCCACGGTCGCCGCCAGCAAGGTGCGCTTGGCGATACGGGATCGGGTGGCCGCCACCCGGGCGGAGGTCTCGGCGAGTTCGGCGAACAGCACCCGGGCATTGTGCACCGGGTCACCGACGCCGGGCCGCCGCATCGTCGGACCGGGACCGGCACCGGTGCGCCCGCTGCACGTGGTGCGCCCGCCGCACGCGGTGCGCCAGGCCGCCCGGGCCTACGGCAGCGTGAACGAGGCCGGCAGGTGTGCGACGTCCCCGCAGCCGCAGTCGCCCTGCCGATCGGGCAGCCGGTCCAGGGTGGCCACCAGCAGGTCGCGCAACCGGGGCAGGTTCGCGGCGAACTGTGCCAGCACGTCGGCGTGCGTGACCCCGTCACCGGCCTGCACGCCGGCGTCCAGGTCGGTGACCATCGCCAATGTCGTGTAGCACAGCCCGAGTTCGCGAGCCAGGGTGGCCTCGGGCATCGCCGTCATCCCGATCAGCGCGGCGCCGCCGGCGGCGTACTGGCGCGACTCGGCCCGGGTGGAGAACCGCGGACCGTTGATCACCACCAGGGTGCCGCCGTCGTGCGCCTCACCGCCGGCCAGCGCCGCCCGCCGTCCGCGCGGGCAGTACGGATCGGCAAAGCCGACGTGCCCGACGCCGTGGCCGTCGGCGAAGTAGGTGTGCTCCCGGCCGGACGTGCGGTCCAGGATCTGATCCGGGACGCACAGCGTGCCGATGCCCAGCGCCGGATCCAGCGAGCCGACCGCCGACAGCGACACCACCTGGCGCGCCCCGAGACTGCGCAGCGCCCAGATGTTGGCCCGGTAGGGCACCAGGTGCGGCGCGAACCGGTGATCGGCGCCGTGCCGCGGCAGGAACACCACCGGCCGGCCACCGAGCGACCCGGACGCGGGCGGTTCGCTGGGATCTCCGTACGGCGTCGTCACCGGTCGGGCTTCCGGGTCGTCCAGCAGCCGGTAGAAGCCGGATCCGCCGATGATGCCGATGGGTTCGTCGCGTGCCATGATCCCGACCCTATCGGCGTCCCGGCGCCGAGCTGGCCGGTGCCGTGGACGCGGCCGGGGCGATCGAGCCGGGTGCCGATTGTCGATCCGCGTGCTCTGCTGCACAC
>JBIQML010000103.1:0-9581 GCA_044463405.1 Nakamurella lactea
ACTACTCGCTGCGCTACGGGCCGACCGGGCTGGAGCGGCTGCAGAACGACCTGCTGTCCGGCGACGACCCGGAGCTGTGGGTGGACCGGCTATCCGACCTGATCACCGGGCGGGACCCACAGGGCGGCAACGTGCAGCTCACGGTGGTGCCGGCGGTGCAGAAGGCGGCCTACCAGGGCCTGGCCAGGAAGGGGTACGTCGGGGCGGTGGTGGCCATCCAGCCGTCCACCGGGGCGATCCTGGCCATGGCGTCCACCCCGTCCTACGACCCCAACCCGCTGGCCAGCCACTCGGAGGACACCCAGCGCAAGGCCTACAACGACATGGTGGAGGCCTCCCCGTCGCCGATCCTGGACCGGGCGATCGGCGCCGTGTACCCGCCGGGGTCAACATTCAAGCTGGTGGTGACGGCGGCCGCACTGCAGCACGGATACACCCCGGACACGCCGGTGACGGGGGCCCCGACCATCACGCTGCCGGACACCGGCGGGGCCACCCTGTCGAACTTCGACGGCGAGAACTGCGGTGACGGGGGCGGCGGGCCGGTGTCGCTCACCGAGGCGCTGGCGCATTCCTGCAACACCGCCTACGCGACGGTGGCGATGTCGGTCGGGGCGACCGAGCTGCGCAAGCAGGCAGCTGCGTTCGGCATCGATGGCGAGGACTGGACGATGGACGGCTTCCCGGTGGCGGGCTCGCGCACCGGCAAGATGGTGGACGACGCGGCGGTGGCCCAGTCCGGCATCGGTCAGCGGGACGTCGCCCTGACCCCGCTGCAGGACGCCATGGTGGCGGCCACCATCGCCGACCACGGGCAGCGGATGCAGCCCTACCTGATCGCCAAGACCACCCGGCCGGACCTGTCGGTGATCTCGGAGACCAAGCCGACCTCGCAGGGACAGGCGATCCCGGTCGAGGTGGCGCACAACATCCGCGACATGATGATCGACTCCGAGAAGGACACCCCGGGCAGCGGGCAGATCACGGACTTGACGATCGCCTCCAAGACCGGGACCGCCGAGCACGGCACCGACCCCAAGCACACTCCCCCGCACTGCTGGTACGTGGCCTTCGCCCCGGCCAGTGACCCTCAGGTGGCGGTGGCCGTACTGGTGACCAACGGCGGGGACCGCGGCCTGGACGCGACAGGCGCGACCGTGGCCGGTCCGATCGGCCGGGCCGTCATCGCAGCAGCATTGGCGGCCTCGTGATGCCCGCGCCACCCCCCGCCCCCCGCGTCCCCCGCGTGCGCGTCCCGCGTGTCCTGCGTGTCCTGCGCGTCCTGCGCGTCCTGCGTGGATCAACTTCCACAGCATGCACGAAGTTGGTCCCACCAGCCCCGGGCGTCACAAATCCGGCACGTTCGTGCATGCGGCCAGCTTCCGGGGACCGGCGGGCCGCTTCCGGAGGCCGGCGGCCCGCTTCCGTGGGCCGGCGGGCCGCTTCCGGGGGCCGGCGGCCCGTTTCCGGGGGGCGGTCATGGCGCTGACTCCCGGGTTGCTGCTGGCCGAGCGCTACCGGCTGACCCGCCGGCTCGCGGTCGGTGGCATGGGCGAGGTCTGGACCGCCGAGGACACCCGGCTGGCCCGCCAGGTGGCCGTGAAGATCCTCAAGTCCGAGCTGACCAGCGATCCGGAGTTCGTGGACCGGTTCCGCTCCGAGGCCCGTATCACCGCCTCCCTCAACCACCCCGGCATCGCGTCGGTGTACGACTACGGCGAGGTGGCCTCCATCCCCGGCGGGCCCAGGGACACCGCCTACCTGGTGATGGAACTCGTGTCCGGAGAGCCGCTGTCGGCCGTGCTGGTGCGCACGCCGCGGCTGTCCACCCCGCGCACCCTGGACGTGCTGGAGCAGTCCGGCCGGGCGCTGCAGGTCGCGCACGCCCGCAACCTGGTGCACCGGGACATCAAGCCCGGCAACATCCTGATCACCCCGTCCGGGCAGGTGAAGATCACCGACTTCGGCATCGCCAAGGTGGCCCACCAGGTGCCGGTGACGCGCGGCGGCCTGGTGATGGGCACCGCCCAGTACCTCGCGCCCGAGCAGGCGGCGGGCCGGGAGGCACTGCCCGCCTCGGACGTCTACGCGCTGGGCGTGGTCGCATTCGAGTGCCTGGCCGGTCGGCGACCGTTCGACGGGGACAACCCGGTCGCGGTGGCCACCGCGCAGGTGCAGCAACCCCCGCCGCCGCTGCCGCCTGACGTGCCGCCGCCGGTGGCTGCACTGGTGATGCGGATGCTCTCCAAGGCTCCGGCCCAGCGCTATCCGGACGGCGGGTCACTGGCCTCGGCCTGCGCCATGGTCCGGGCGGGCGGCATGCCTCCGGTGCCCCCCGGCGCCGCCCCGCTGCCGGCCGTTCCGCCGTTCGCCCCCGCACCGCATCCCGGCACCGGCCCCGGCGGGATCGGCGTCGACCCGGCTGTCGCGCCCGGCGGGGTCCCCGGCCCGGGCGGGGCCGATCCCACCACCGGTCGGGGCCCGACCCTGCTCGGCCCACCGCCCGGCTCCGGTACCTCAGCGCCGCTGCAGGTCGTGGTCACTCGGGGCCATCCGGAACCCCGTCACCGCCGTACCGGGTTGTCCCTGCTGCTGGTGTTGTTGGTGATCGTGCTGGCCGCCGTGGTGGCCGTGATCCTGCTCACCCGGTCCGGCTCGACCGCCGGTGCCGGCTGCGCACGGTGCGTAGTTGTGAGCGCACCGGTACCGCACCGTGACCTGCCGGTGTCAGGCTCGACCGGGGCCGATCCGTGGTCCGGAGCGGGCGCGTGATGCGCGCCCGGCAGGTTCTGGTGCCCGCGAACCCGCACGCCGGGCCCGGGGCACCTGCGACAATGGGCGGTTGGGCCACGTCGGTGAGCGTTGGGCGGGACTGGGGTATGTCCGGGAACGACCAGCGTCCGGTACGGCTCCGCTCGAACGGGCACGTTGTGAGGAACGAGTAGTGAGGCGATGACTTCAAACCTGCTCGGCGACCGCTACCAGGTCGGCGACACGCTCGGTTTCGGGGGCATGAGCGAGGTCCACCGGGGCCGCGACCTGCGCCTGGGCCGAGACGTCGCCATCAAGGTGCTGCGCGCCGATCTGGCCCGCGACCCCACGTTCCAGGCACGCTTCCGCCGGGAGGCGCAGAACGCCGCCTCGCTGAACCACCCCGCGATCGTGGCCGTGTATGACACCGGCGAGACCACCAGCCAGGACGGCGGCGACACGCACACCGTGCCGTACATCGTGATGGAGTTCGTGGACGGCGAGACGCTGCGCGACCTGCTCAAACGGGAGGGGCCACTGCCCCCCAAGCGGGCCATGGAGATCGTCGCCGACATCTGCGCCGCACTGGACTTCTCGCACCGGCACGGCATCGTGCACCGAGACGTCAAGCCCGCGAACGTCATGCTGACCAAGGCCGGCGCCGTCAAGGTGATGGACTTCGGCATCGCCCGGGCGGTCGCCGACGGGCAGGCCACCGTCACCGCCACGGCGGCCGTGATCGGCACCGCCCAGTACCTGTCGCCGGAGCAGGCCCGCGGCGAGGCGGTGGACGCGCGCTCCGACGTGTACGCCACCGGCTGCGTGCTCTACGAACTGCTCACCGGGGCGCCACCGTTCACCGGTGATTCCCCCGTCGCGGTGGCCTACCAGCACGTCCGGGAGGACCCGAAGCCACCCAGCCAGGTGCACCCCGGCATCCCCAAGGAGCTGGATGCCATCGTGCTGAAGGCCCTGAACAAGAACCCGCTGAACCGCTACCAGACCGCCGCCGAGATGCGCTCGGACCTGGTGCGGGCGCTGTCCGGGCAGGCCGTGCACGCCACGCCGATCATGGACGACGCGGCCCGCACGGACTTGATGCGCAGCCCGCCGATGAGGGTGGCGCCGAAGGCTCCGCTGCTGGCCCCGCCCAGCATCCTGCAGCCCACCGACGACTGGGAGGACGAGGACAACGGCCGTGCCCGCAAGGTGTGGGGCTTCGTCGGCATCGGTGTGCTGTGCCTGGCGCTGCTGGCGGGCGCGATCATCCTGACCCTGAAGGTCACCGGCGCGCCGCCGCCCACCCCTCAGGTCGCCGTGCCCAGGGTGACGAGCATGTCGCCGGACGAGGCCGCCGCGGCGCTGCGGGACAAGAACCTCACGGTGGGTCCGCTGAAGTACGCCGCATCCTCGGACGAGAACAAGAACAAGGTGATCGAGCAGGACCCCAGCGAGGGCACGGTGGTGGACCAGAACACGCCGGTGACGCTGACCATCGGTCAGGGCATCGAGCAGGTGACGGTCCCGAACGTGGTGCACTACGACGCCCAGCGGGCGCAGGAGATCATCCGGAGCCAGAACCTGCAGTACCGGGAGGTCAAGGTCTTCGACTCCACGGTGAAGGGACGCGTCGCCTCCCAGGACCCGAAGGCGGGCACCACCGTCAAGCCGGAGGCGGTGATCACCGTCTCGATCAGCCAGGGCCCGCAGATGACGACCATCCCGGACAAGGACGCGCTGATCGGCAAGAGCGCGGCGGACGCCGAGGCCGCGTTGAAGGCAGCGAACCTGAAGTGGGTGACGCAGACCCAGGCCAGCGTCAAGCCCAAGAACCAGGTGCTTGAGCTGGGGCCCGGCTCCAAGCCCGGCGATCAGGTCCCGGTGCAGAGCGTGGTGACCCTGGTGCTGTCGGACAACTCGCAGATGACGGTGCCCGACCTGACGAAGATGACGCCGGAGAGGGCCCTGGAGACGCTGAAGGACCAGAAGATCGGCTGGGAGGGCCAGAGCCTGGCGCAGGAGAACAAGGAGAACCGGACCCAGGCGCTGTGGGGCACCATCCTGTCCCAGGACCCCAAGCCGGGGAAGGTCGTCTCCAAGGACTCGCCGATCGTGGTGACGGTGGCGACCGAGGCGCACATCGCCATGCCGGACCTATCCGGGATGACGGTGGGGCAGGCGGCGGGCGCCCTGGCGGACGCCGGCTGGGTGCCTGGCCAACTGATCCAGGTCACCGAGGCCGGTCAGATCCCGCCGAAGGGCAAGGGCGAGACGGTGATCCCGGGCATGCAGTCGCCCGCGGCCAACACCGAGGTCCCGATGACGGCGACCGTGACGATCCACATCTATCCGAAGGAGCTGCCGCCGACGACCTCGACGCCCACCACGACGACCGGCACCTCCGGGACCGGCAGCTCGGCGCCGGAGACCCCGACGACGCCGACGACCTCGTCGACGGGCGATGACGGCGGCGGGCCTGGGAACGGCGGCGGGCCCGGGAACGGCGGCGGGCCGGGCGACGGCTTCGGAGGGCCGGGTCGCGGCGGCGGATAGGCCGGGCCGGGCGGAAACTGAGGGGGTTTCGGCACTCCTCTCAGGAAATCCTCACACCGAACCGGCACGCTTGATGACATGAACGACAGCGACCAGGTATACCCCGGCGACGAGCACCGGCGCGAGCCCGATGTCCAGGCGGGCGGGTCGGTGGATCAACCGGGTGCCGATATTGCCGCGCAGGGCCCCGTCGGGCCGGAGCCCGAATCGGAGTCTGCGGTCGAGCCGGGCCCGCCCCCCGACACCGGTGCGAGCCCCGCGGCCGAGGCCGAGCCGGGTCCGCCCCCCGACGCAGGGCCTGCCGCCGATGCAGGGCCGGCCCCCGACGCAGGGCCTGCCGCCGATGCAGGGCCCGACGTAGGCCCCGACGCAGACCCCGGCACCGAGGCCGAGCCGACGACCGGTCCGATCCCGCTCACCCCGGAGGAGCCCGGGCACACCGCGGCCGCGTCCTGGCAGGCTCGGCCCTCGGGCGCGCTGGCGGCTCCGCATGGCCTGCAGGCGCAGGACGTCCCGCCGGCCGGAGCCAACCCCTGGCAGCGCCCCGGACCCCCGACCAGCCAGTACACCCGGCCATACATCCCGCAGGACCGCTCCGGCTGGGGCGACCCCTGGTCGGGCTCGGGATCCTCCGGCACCTCCGGGACCGGCCCGGGACTCCCGCCCGCGGGTGGGCCGGTGGGTTCCGCCACCGCCGGGGGCTGGCCGCCTGCTCCCCACCCGCCCGGCGGGACGGCCGGCACGTCCGGATCCGCCGACCGCCCGTCCAGATCCGGCCGCGGCACCAACCGGGTGCTGATCGTGGTGGCCGTGGTGATCCTGGCGCTGGTCGCCGGGTTCGGCGGCGGCATGCTCGGCAGCACGCTGGCCGACCGCGACTCCTCGACCTCGAACGGCTCGCTGACCCAGCACACCGCCTCGTCGCAGCCCGCCTCCGACAAGTCCCCCGGCGCCACCGGATCGGTGCAGCAGGTGGCCGACGAGGTGCTGCCGTCGGTGGTCAGCGTGGTCGCGCTGGGCAGTAACGGCGAGGACGAGGGCTCCGGCGTGATCCTGACCGACTCCGGCCTGATCCTGACCAACAACCACGTGATCGAGGGCGCCCAGCAGTTGACCGTGCAGTTCAACGACGGCACCACCGGGTCGGCCAAGGTGGTGGGCACCGATCCCACCGACGACCTGGCCGTCATCAAGGTCTCCGGCGTCTCCGGGCTCAAGCCAGCCACCCTGGGAACCTCGGCGAACCTGCAGGTCGGGCAGCAGGTGGTGGCCGTGGGTTCGCCGCTGGGGCTGTCGGCCACGGTGACCACCGGGATCATCTCGGCGCTGGACCGTCCGGTGCGAACCTCGTCGGCCACCCGCGCCAGCGCGAACGACACCGTGCTCAACGCCATCCAGACCGACGCTGCCATCAACCCGGGCAACTCCGGCGGTCCACTGGTCGACATGAACGGCTACGTGATCGGCATCAACTCGGCGATCGCGACGCTGTCGACCAACTCGCAGAGCCAGTCCGGCTCCATCGGGGTCGGGTTCGCCATCCCCATCGACCAGGCGCACCGGATCGCGCAGGAGATCATCAACACCGGCAAGGCGTCACACGCGGTGCTGGGCGCCACGGTGTACGACGACATCGACCGGAGCAAGGGCATCACCACCGGCGCGACCATCAAGTCGGTCACGGAGGGCGGCGGCGCCGCGAAGGCGGGCATCAAGGCCGGTGACGTGATCACCAAGGTCGGCGACACGCCGGTGGAGTCGGCCGACGCTCTGGTGGCCAGCATCCGCTCCAGCAAGCCGGGCGGCAAGATCCAGGTGACCTACCTGCGGAACGGGAAGTCCACGACGGTGACGGTGACCCTGGGCACCTCCACCAAGTAGCGGCCGGCGCTCTTCCGATCCGTCCCGGTCTCCGCAGCCCCGGCCCCGCATGGATCAACTTGGCCGGCATGAGCGAAGTTCGCCCCACCAGCACCATCAGTCACAAAACCCCGACGTTCGCGCCTGCTGGGGAAGTTGATCCATGCCGGGAGGGCGGGGGCGGGGGCGGGCCGGGTGTGTTAGACCGCCGACGCGGCCAGGCGCAGTCGCTCGACCTCGGCCTCCAGCGGAGCCACCCGGTCCGACGCCGACGGATCCCCGCAGGTGGCCAGCCAGCTCGCCAGCAGCCGGTGCCCGCCCTGGGTCAGCACGGACTCCGGGTGGAACTGCACCCCCTCGACGGCATGCTCACGGTGCCGCAGCCCCATGATGACGCCGCCCTCGGTCCGGGCCGTCACCACCAGATCGTCCGGCACGGTGCCGTCCACCACGGCCAGCGAGTGATAGCGGGTCGCCGTGAACGGATCCGGCAGGCCCGCGAACAGGCCGGTCCCGTCGTGGTGCACCCGCGACGTCCGGCCGTGCAGCAACTCCTCGGCGCGGTCCACCCGGCCGCCGTACACCTCGGCGATGGCCTGGTGCCCCAGGCACACGCCCAGCAGCGGGGTGCGGCGGCCCGAGTCCACCGCCCAGCGCACCAGCTGCTCGCTGATCCCGGCGTCGGCGGGCACGCCCGGGCCGGGAGACAGCAGGATGCCGTCCGGGGCCAGGTCCCCGACCTCGTCGACCGTGATGGCGTCGTTGCGGTGCACCTCGCACGTCGCACCGAGCTGCTCCAGGTACTGCACGAGGTTGAAGACGAACGAGTCGTAGTTGTCGATCACCAGGACGCGCGTCACCGGATCAGCGTGCCACGCCCGGATTAGCGCCGAATAGCCGGTGACGGAATTCCGTCGCGGATCCGGTGACGGAGTTCCATCGCGGATCCGGTGCGGAAATGTCCGCTCACCGGATAAAACCGCACCGGATCCACGCCTGATCCGCCTCGGCCCGTCGAGGTCCGGCGCTCCGCCCCGCCCGCCTCTGTACTTGCCCGCTCTGGCCGGGCACGTCCATAGTGCGGGTTTGGAGGCCGCAGCCCGACAGTCAGCCCGTGGTGCCGCCCTGGTCGATCGGCAGCATCGGCTCCAGCCAGGGGAAGATCACGAAGAACAGCAGCGCGACCACGGCCAGGAACAGCACCAGCACCTGGAGCAGCCGCACCGCGAGCGGCCCGGGCAGGTGTCGCCAGATCCATCCGTACATCTCAGGTCGTCTCCTGCAACTGGGGCGGCAGGAAGCCGGCCTTCTTCGGGTAGGACTTGACCAGGATGCCGTGGATGATCATCCGCTGCCGGTCGGAGAACTTCGGGTGGCAGGTGGTCAGGGTGATCAGCGACTCCGCGTCCTTGGGCACCACGGTGTTGTTCACGTGCGGGACCGGAAGCACCTGGGCGTAATCGCTGGGCACGGTGATCTCCCGGCCGTAGACCCCGGCGTACTGCCCCTTCTGCACGTCGACCCCGGCGCAGTGCGGGTGCTTGGTGGTGGCCCAGTCGGCGACCTCGTCCTTCATCGGAAGCACCCGGTAGACGTACCAGTGGTCGACGGTCTCCACCACGATCGCGTCGCAGGAGTGCAGCAGCCCCAGGTCGTCGAACGGCGCTCCCTTGTTCACCCGGTGGCCGGCCAGCGAGAAGTTCCCGGGCTCGCCGGGGTACTGGGTGTCGCTGTAGTGGCCCGGTCCGGCGTAGAGGTCCTCCTGGGAGGTGCCTTCGATGACGGTGAGCACGAAGTCGGCGCCGAAGCTGGGGACGTACATCTTGGCGAACCCGGCGCCCTCGGTGGTGTCGTAGTGCCGCTGCCGGTCCGGCTTCGACGACTGCGACTGTGGCGTCGACTTCCCGGGCGCCGTCACCACCACCGTCCCGCCGGACTGGGTCACGACCGCCTGGTCGGGGGCGGTGACGACGTCACTCTCCGAGGCCCACAACTTGTCCAGCGCCTGCGTCGCGCTGGCCTGCTTCTGCTCGCCGAACAGGTTCGTGACCCAGACCTCGTAGACCACGAACAGCAGTACGACCACGCCGGCGGTGATCAACAACTGGCCGAGCCCACGGACCGCGGTGCGGACGGGATCCCGCGGCCGGGTCCGTGCCGGGGGTCGGCGGCGCGGACGCGCCGGATCCCACATCCCGTCCGGCGGGTCGCCCTCGGCGTCGGGGGTCTCGTTCACGTCGGGCCGCTCGCCCGGGTCCTGCTCGCCCGGGTCCTGCTCGCTCACCGTATCCAACCGTTCACTCGGCCTCCGTTCACCGGCCCTGCCGCTCCGCGGCCACCGGCCAGGCTCACTCCGCCCTCGCTCAGTACCCTTCGTTCGCTCGGGCCTCCGTTCACCGGCCCTGCCGCTCCGCGGC
>JBIQML010000103.1:9681-10949 GCA_044463405.1 Nakamurella lactea
TTCACCGGCCCTGCCGCTCCGCGGCCACGGGCCAGGCTCACTCCGCCCTCACTCACCGTGGCTCCTGGGTTGCCACGCTCATGTGCACCACTCCCTGGTATCCGGGCAGCCTGACGTCGCGCAGGCGCTGCACCGAGAACCCCAATCCGTACCGGGTCGCGTACTGCAGGAACAGCGCGACGCCGGGTTCTGCCTTGATCGCCGCCGTCATGGCATTCGCGTCACCGATCGCGGTGATGACGAACGGCGGCGAGTACGTCCGGCCCCCCAGCAACAGGGTATTGCCGATGCACCGGACCGCGGAGGTGGTCAGCACCCGCTGATCCATGATCGTCATGGCCTCGGCGCCTCCCGCCCACAGCGCGTTGACCACCGACTGCACGTCCTGCTGGTGCACCACCAGGTCGTCCGGGTCGACGCCCGCCGGGTAGTTGCCGTCCGAGTCCCTGGGCGCATCGGTCATCGTCACCCGCACCCCCGGCCCGTGCACCGCGGTCAGGCCCGCGCGGTCGCGCAGCGCGCGGGCGGCCGCCCGGGCGGTGGACACCTGCGGGGACACGTCGTCACCGGCGGAATCGTCGATCTGCTGCTGCAGCGTCGAGGCCGTGTCGGCCAGTTGCTGCACCCGCTGCTCGGCGCCTCCCACCAGCACCGACAGGTCCGAGGAGCGGTTGCGGATCTCCTTCCCGCCGGAATAGGACCGGGCGGTGCCCAGCAGCAGGCCGGCCAGCAGGCAGACCGCGACCACCGCGCCGCGCCACGCCCGATGGCCATGCGACCGCCGGGACGCCGGCCCGCGCAGTCGCCACATCACCGCTCCACCCCTCCGGTCACCGTCGGTGCTCACGCTCGGGCGTCACCAGCACCGATGCCGACACCGTAGGCTACGTGCAGCGGTGTTCGGTCCCGGTCAAGCAGGCGCGGATACTGGAGGTGTGCCCCGATGACCGGGCGGCCACGAAGCCGCCACCCAGCGTGAAGTCGCAGTACGGAGGATGTCGTGCCCAAGTCGAAGGTCCGCAAGAAGCCCTCGGTCCAGGTCTCGCGGTCGGCGGCCGCGGCCGCGGCGGCGGCCGGCCCGCGCGCGAAGGCCGTCGGACCCTCCAGCCCGATCTACGTCGGGATCATGCTCGGGCTGATGCTGCTGGGCCTGGCGTGGCTGGTCGTTTACTACCTGTGGGGCCAGCAGATCGGCTTCCTGACCTCGATCGGAAACTGGAACTTCGCCATCGGGTTCGCGCTGATGATCGCCGGCCTGCTGATGACGA
>JBIQML010000104.1:0-10913 GCA_044463405.1 Nakamurella lactea
TTCCGATCTCGGCGCTGGGCGGGCAGTTCGAGTACCAGTACGACTTCGGCGACGCCTGGCAGCACACCGTCACGGTGATCGGGGACGGTGGCGACCGACCGGGCTGCGTCCAGGGCGAGGGTGCGTGCCCGCCGGAGGATTGCGGTGGCCCCGGTGGCTACGCCGAACTTCTGGCGGTGCTGGCCGACCAGCGGCACCCCCGTCACGCGGAGCTGCGCCGGTGGGCAGGGGCGCTGCCCGATTTCGATCTGGAGCGTGCCGACCGCGACGTCCGCGCCACCGCGGGCGCCGTGCCGGACACCGTGCGGACGGTCCTCGACCTGGCCCGCGACGGCGTCCGGCTGACGCCCGGCGGCCGGCTGAACCGGGCGTTCGTGCGCCGCGTCCAGGATCTGTTCCCCGACTGGGGCTACTCGGACCGGCCGGCGTCGGTCGAGGAGGATGTGCTGCCGCTGATGGCCCTGCACGACATCTTCCGGGCGACCGGTTTGTGGCGGCTGCGCGCAGGGGTGGTGACGACGATCCGGGCCGCCACCGACGACCTGGAGGTGCTGCGCCGGATCCGGCGGCTGCTCGACGAGGAAACGTTCGAGGGGAGCGTCATCGGCACGGCGGCCGGGTGGCTGGCCGCCCGCGGCCCGACGGAGGTGCCGCGACTGGCCGCGGTGGCCCTGGACATGCTCGGCGACCGGTGGATGGCCGGAGATCGCTCGCTGACCGTCGCCGACGTCGAGCACTACCTGCATTCGCAGACCATGCTGATGCGCGGGCTGGGCATGATCGCGCAGTACCGCTTCGACCAGCTGTGGCGCCCCGGGCCGGCGGCGCGGTCGCTGCTGCCCAGGGCCGCCGGGCTGGCCGCCTACTTCGAGCAGAATCAGCGCCGGTTCCCGGACGGAGCCGACTGAGGCCCCCTGCTGGTGTGACCGACCTCCGATTGGCCGCCGCCCCCGCGATGGATACGGTGACGGTATGACGCAGACGACCGCATCCGGCGACCGGCCAGGCGAGGCGGAATACCGCATCGAACACGACAGCATGGGCGAGGTGCGGGTTCCGGCCGCGGCCAAGTACCAGGCGCAGACCCAGCGGGCGGTGCAGAACTTCCCGATCTCCGGACGGCCGATCGAGCGCGCGCTGATCGGCGCGCTCGCCTCGATCAAGGGGGCGTCGGCGGCGGTCCGGGCCGAGCAGGGGCTGCTCGACGAGGCCAAGGCGCGCGCCATCCACGACGTGGCGGCCGAGGTGGCCAGGGGCGACTGGGACGGCGACTTCCCGATCGACATCTTCCAGACCGGCTCCGGAACCTCGTCGAACATGAACGCCAACGAGGTGATCGCCACCCTGGCCTCCGAGCGGCTGGGTAGCAAGGTGCACCCGAATGACGATGTCAACGACCCGTTCTCGTCCAACGACCAGTTCCCGTCCGCCATGCACATCGCCGCCACCCGGGCGGTGAGCCTCGACCTCATCCCGGCGCTGGACCATCTGGCCGGCGCGCTGGAGGCCAAGGCCGGCGAGTTCGCCTCCGTGGTCAAGTCGGGCCGGACGCACCTGATGGACGCCACCCCGGTCACCCTCGGCCAGGAGTTCGGCGGCTACGCCGCGCAGGTCCGCTACGGCATCGACCGGCTGCGCGACTCGCTGCCGCGGGTCGGCGAGCTCCCGCTGGGCGGAACGGCGGTGGGCACCGGCATCAATGCCCCGGCCGGTCTGGCCGCCGCGGTGATCGGCAGGCTGGCCGCCGACATGGACCTGCCGCTCACCGAGGCCCGCAATCACTTCGAGGCGCAGGGCGCCAGGGACGCGCTGGTCGAACTGTCCGGCGTGCTCCGCACGATCGCGGTCGGGCTGAACAAGGTCGCCAACGACATCCGGTGGATGGGATCTGGCCCGCGCACCGGGCTGACCGAGATCTTCCTACCCGACCTGCAGCCCGGCAGCTCGATCATGCCCGGCAAGGTGAACCCGGTGCTGGCCGAGGCCATGGTGCAGGTGGTCGCGCAGGTGGTCGGCAACGACGCGGCGATCGCGTGGGGCGCGGCGGCCGGCAACTTCGAGTTGAACGTGATGCTGCCGGTGATCGCCAGCAACCTGCTGGAGTCGATCCGGCTGCTGACGAACGTCTCGCGGGTGTTCGCCGACCGGTGCGTGGCCGGGATCGAGGCGAATGCGGACCGCTGCCGGGAGTTCGCCGAGTCGAGCCCGTCGATCGTCACCCCGCTGAACCACTACGTCGGCTACGAGGAGGCGGCGAAGATCGCCAAGCAGGCCCTCGCCGAGCGCAAGACGATCCGCCAGGTGGTCGTCGAGCGCGGGCACGTGCCGGACGCCATCACCGAGGAGCAGCTGGACAGCGTGCTGGACGTGCTGTCCATGACGCACCCCTGACGGCGGCCAGGGCGGTCACCGTACGCGGGATCGCTTGCCCCGCAGCAGCTGCCGATCCGCCAGCGCCAGCGACTCGCGAAGCGGCGCGGGCGCCGCGCTGGTCCAGCTCGCCGAACCGAGGGTGACCGTCACGGCGAGTTCGGCGGTTGCCGCGTGCACCCGGTCGGACAGGCCATCGGGCAGCGGACCGGGACCGGCGAGCACGAACCCGTCGCCGCCGATGCGGAACGCCGTGGCACCGTTGCGGGCCCAGGCGGCCACCCGGTCCAGGGCGTGGCCGACGCTCCGCAGCAGCAGGTCGCCGTGCTGGTGCCCGCACCGGTCGTTGACCGCCTTGAAGTCGTCCAGGTCCAGCAGCAGCAGGTGGCCGACGGGCCAGCCGAGGACCGCGGCCTGCAGCGCCCTGCGGTTGCCCAGCCCGGTCAGCGGATCGGTGATCGCCCGACCGCGCAGCTGGGCCTGGGCCGCGTCGCGGCGCCGACGCTGCGCTCCGGTGACCGCCAGCGCCGCCACCAGCGCGGTTGCGGTGCCCACCGCGAGCGCCGCCGCCCAGCCGACCGGCCGGCCGGGCACCGGCGACGCCAGCACGCAGCAGACCGCGGTCAGCGCCATCTGGGCTAGCAGCGGCGCCCGCGGCCAGCGGGTGGCCACCAGCAGGCCCGGCAACACCGAGAGCATCAGCGCGGCCGGCCGCGACTCCGCCGGCACGCCGAGGATCAGCACCGGCTGGAACGCCCCGACCAGCACCAGCACCGGGATGAGCCCTCCGGCGGATCGCACCCGCTGTAGCCAGATCAGGGTCACCGCGCCGACCACCGTCCCCAGGGCCAGCACGCCGTAGGCGCCACCGGCCGCGGCCGGGCCGGAGACGGCCCGCTCCAGCGCAGAGACCATCCCCAGCACGACGAGCCAGGCCACGATCGCCTGGTACACCAGCCGGTCGGAGCGACCGACGGGCTCCCGGGCTGCCGCCACCCGGACCGCGGGCGGTGTCGCCGGCCCGGGGTGCCGTTCGCGGTCGAAGGCGACCGGCGCGCCTGCCACCGGCACGAGGGCGACCGGCACGTCCGGCACCGGCGCGTCCGGCACCGGCAGCCGCTCCGATGGCACCGGGTCCACCGGCGCCGCGGCGGGCAGGGCGGCGCGCGACCCGTCAGCGGGCGTCCCGTCCCGGGGTTCCCAGGGTGCCGCCCGCTCGATCCGATCGCGCCCGCGCGCCTTGGCGCGGTACAACGCCCGATCGGCCCCGGCCACCGCGGACCACAGCTCGGCCGCTCCGGTGCACCGGTCCGCGGCGATGGCGATCACCCCGACGCTGACCGTCACCGCCGGTTCCAGCGGCCGCGAGCGCAGGCTCTCCGCCAGCTCGGAGGCGGCCCGGAACGCGTCGCCGACCGTCACCAGCAACAGCTCCTCGCCGCCGGAGCGCACCACCACACCGTCCGTCCCGGTGATCGCCGATGCGCGCCGGCAGATCGCCCGCAGCGCGGCGTCGCCGGCGGCGTGCCCGAACGTGTCGTTGACGAGCTTGAAGTGGTCCAGGTCGATGGCGGCGATGCCCAGCACCCCACCGTCGCGCAGCGCCGCGGACCGCAACTCGGGCCACTGCTCGACGAGCCCGCGCCGGTTCAGCACGCCGGTCAACGGGTCGGTGATACTGGCCCTGCGCAGCTCGGCCAGGCGGGCCAGCAGCGATTGGCGGGAGCGGCGCAGCACGATCGTCCCCGCCACCAGGGCACCGGCGGACGCCAGGCCGGCCAGTGCGCGGGCGGCGGCGGGCAGCGGCACCAGGACCGTCACCAGCACGCAGATCGCCGACGCGACCACCAGTTGGGCGCGGTAGACCGGGCGCCGGCAGCACGCAGCGGCGACCACGGTGGGCAGGGTCAGCAACGGGAGCAGGCCGTAGGCGGTGACGGTGCCCGCGGACGAATTCCGAACGGCGGGAAGCAGTCCCAGCAGCGGCAGCAGGTCGCCGATCAGCAGGCACCCGGCGAGCAGCCAGCGGCACGCGCCGCGCAGGCCGCCGCCGGCGGCGCCCGCCGCAAACCCCTCGCGCTCCATGGCCGTCTCGTCCCCCTCGCTCCGTCATCGGATGAGACGGCCGAAACCCGGCGTCATGACGCGATTTCGGCGACAACGCCACCATCGGGTGACGAACACCCGGGTCCGTGACCGAGCGTCAGCCGGGTTCACTCTTGCGGACCCCGTATCGCCCGGCTGCCTCCGTCCTTCGGCGTAGCCGGGCCGGCGGGGGCGCGTCAATCCGAGTGGTGCCGTCCTCCTGGCTCGTCCGCCTGGGTGGGGTCGGTGAAGTCGGGGCGCCACTGCTGCGTCGAGGGTCCGTCCGCAGCCGTCTGGCCCCCCGCGGACGGGTTCACCGACGGGGTCGGTCCGCCCGGCTGCGTCCAACCCGGCTGCGTCCAACCCGGCTGTGCCGGACCCATCACCTGCGTCGGGCCGCCAGCGGGCGTCCCGCCGTCGCCCATCACCGTGGTGGGCCGATCCGGCCACTGGCCGCCGGAGTACAGGTCCGGCCCGTCGGGGTGGTCACGGCCGGACAGCAGGCCGAACCCGCCGGCGGTGCCCTGCGGAGGTGTCGGCGCCGGTGTCGGGCCCACCGGTCCCCCGGTCGGGGTCGACGGCCCGGCGGATCCGGCCAACCAGCCCGGTGTCGGGGGCGGGGTGCCGATCTCCGTCACCGCCACCTCGTCGTCGGTGTCCCGGCGGTTGCGCACCATGGCGACCACGCCCGCCGTACCGCCCACGACCACCAGCACCGCCAGCACGATCCACAGCCACAGGAACCGGTTGCCTCCCCCGCCAGCCGCGGCCACGGTCGAGGACGTGGCGTTCACAGAGGTACCAGCGGTACCGGCCGAACTGGCCGGCGCCGACAGTGCCTGCGACGATCCCGGCGAGGCCGCCACCGACGACGCCGTCGGCGCGCTGCTGGTGACCGGCGCCGCCGAGGACTGCGTCACCGCCCCGCTGGCCGTGCTGCTGATCGAGGCGTTGGTATCGCTCGCCGTGGCGGTGGTGGGAGCGGCGCCCACGGCGAATCGCGCGATGCCGACCCGGCCCGACGTGCTCCCGATGGCCTGCAGGATGTGCTGGCCGGGCGGCAGCTTCTTGGGCACCTTGAACGAGATGCGCACGTTGCCACCCGGATCCGCCTTCACCGTGCGCAGCTTCACCGGATCGGAATACAGGGTGACGCTGACCTTCTCGCCGGGCGTGAATCCGGTGAAGACGACGGTCTGCTCGCCGCCGACGCTGACCGAGGTCTCCAGCATGCTGTCGGGCGTGACGGTGGTCGGGATCGGGCCGACCGTCTCGGTGGTGGGCTGCAGGGAGGTGGTGGGCTGCTCGGAGGTGGTGGACTGCTCGGCCGAGGACCCCGCGCTCGATTCCGCGGAGTCGCCGGCCTGCGACGAGTCGGCCGGCTGGGACGAGCCCGCGTCCGACGACGTCCCGGGCGGGGCGGTGAACACCAGCGGAACGCCGACGTCCTCGCTGCGGTCGTCATCGTCGGAGCTGCGGGTGTACAGCCGGCAGGGCGCCGACACGCAGTCCGCCGACTCGCTGATCGCGGCGGTCAGCTGCAGGGTCATCTGGAACGATCCCCGCCCCGTCCAGGAGGTGGTGACGGGACCCGGATACGGAGCGCGGTGGGAGCTGGTGACCACGCCCCAGTTGGTGGTCGCGTTGCCGTCCGGGATCGGTCCGCCCATGCAGTGCAGCAGGGCGGCGGGCGCCACTCCGTCGTCCTGGCAGATGGCGATCCACAGGTCGTGCGACCGGTCGAAGCCGGTCCCGGCGACGGTGACCTGGGCGCCGGACGGGGACAGGCCCTCGTACGGGGTCACCGCCACCTTCAGCCGCCGCTGATCGTTGGTGACCTCGGTGACGGTGGTGGGCGCCGCCATGGCCGCCCTGATCGTGCCCGCGGGATCGGCCGGGTCGGCCGCCTCCGCGGAGGGCCCGACGGCGACGACGGCGACGCCCATCACGGTGGCCGCAAGCACCACACCCAGCGCCGTCAGCCACCCGCGCACGCGGCGAGCGCGGTGCGGCGTGCTGCGTCGTCGGCTCATCTGTTGACCTCCCGGCGGGCAGCACGGCGCCGCCTCGGCGGTCCATTCTCCGTCATGGGCCCGTCCGCGCCGATGACCCCACCGCACGCCGTGTTCCGGAGGCACGCTCGCCGGCCCGGGAGCCGTCGTCACGCCAGGTCGGTGATCTCCAGCATCTCCGTGACCAGCGCGGCGATCGGCGAGCGTTCCGAGCGGGTCAGCGTGACGTGCGCGAACAGCGGGTGCCCCTTGAGGGTCTCGATCACGGCGGCCACCCCGTCGTGCCGGCCGACCCGCAGGTTGTCCCGCTGCGCCACGTCGTGCGTGAGTACCACCCTGGAGTTGGAGCCGAGCCGGGACAGCACCGTGAGCAGCACGTTGCGCTCCAGCGACTGCGCCTCGTCCACGATCACGAACGCGTCGTGCAGGCTTCGGCCGCGGATGTGGGTCAGCGGAAGGACTTCCAGCATGCCGCGGGCGATCACCTCCTCCACCACGGTGGGCGATGCCACCGCCGTGAGGGTGTCGAACACGGCCTGCGACCAGGGCTGCATCTTGTCGTTCTCGGCACCGGGCAGGTAGCCGAGTTCCTGGCCGCCCACGGCGAACAGCGGCCGGAACACGATCACCTTGCGGTGCGCGCGGCGCTCCATCACCAGCTCCAGCCCGGCGCACAGCGCCAGCGCCGACTTGCCGGTGCCCGCCCTGCCGCCGAGCGAGACGATGCCCACCTCGTCGTCCATCAGCAGGTCCAGCGCGATGCGCTGCTCGGCGGACCGGCCGCGGATGCCGAACGCCTCCCGCTCGCCGCGCACCACCCGCACCTGCTTGCCGGGCGTCACCCGGCCGAGCGCCGACCCGGTCGGGCTGATCAGCTTGATCCCGGTGTGGCACGGCAGCTCTCGCGCGGCGTCGCAGTCCATCAGCCCGCTGTGGAACAGCGTGTCCACCTGCTCGGTGCTCACCTCGACCTCGGCCATGCCGGTCCAGCCGGAGGGCACGATGTCCTGCGCGCGGTACTCGTCGGCGGCCAGCCCGACCGCGGACGCCTTGACCCGCAGCGGCATGTCCTTGCTGACCAGGATGACCCGTCCCGCTGAGCGTTCCTTGGCCAGGTTCAGCGCGCAGGCCAGGATCCTCGAGTCGTTGCTGTCGGTGCGGAACCCGGCGGGCAGCACCGTGGGGTCGGTGTGGTTGAGCTCCACGTGCAGGGTGCCGCCGGATGGCCCGACCGGGACGGGGGCGTCCAGCCGGCCGTGCTGCACCCGCAGGTCGTCCAGCAGGCGCAGCGCGGTGCGGGCGAAGTAGCCCAGCTCGGGATGGTGCCGCTTGGCCTCCAGTTCCCCGATCACCACCAGCGGCAGCACCACCTCGTGCTCGCCGAACCGGTTGAGCGCCCAGGGATCGGACAGCAACACCGAGGTGTCGATGACGTAGGTGCGTCCCGGCGGCCCGTCCGGAACATCATGCGTCGCGTCAGGGGTTCCGGCGGAGTCGGCGGTACTCGCCCTGCTGCCGGTCGTGCCGGTGCTGTCAGAGCTGGCGGGTCGGCGTGCGGCCACGGGACACTCCGGCGGGCGCGGGACCGCGCACCCGTACATCGCAGGGCCGGTGGCTCCGGCGGCGATCCCGTCTAGCGTCAGCTAGCTCGAGCCGCCGCGGGGGCTCGGGCCGGCCCCCTGTCAGTCCGTGCAGAGCACGCCATCGTCGGGGCCTCCCGTGCGGGCCGCGGTGGTGCGGGTCCCGCAGACCGGACGCTACCGGCCGGTACCCCGAACCCCGCGGAGGTCGGTCGGCGCGTCGGCGGCGGGCGAGGGCTGGTGTGACGGTGTCGCCGACCCCTCCGTGTCGGGCTCCGCGGCACCTGCATCCTCCTCCAGGGGGGCGGCGGGCAGCACCACCGTCACCGTCAGCCCCCCGCCGGGGGTCGGCGTGGCGTGGATCCGGCCCCGGTGGGTGCGCACGATCGCCGCCGCGATCGACAGGCCCAGCCCGGAACCGCCGCGCTCCCGGCTGCGGGAGGCGTCCGCCCGGAAGAACCGGTCGAACAGCCGGGACAGGTCGGCGTCGGCCACGCCCGGCCCGTCGTCGATGACGGCCACCGCCACCTCGTGCCGGTTGGCCGTCACCGACACCGTTGCCGTGGTGCCCACCGGGGTGTGCGTGCGCACGTTGGCCAGCAGGTTCGCGAACAGCTGGTGCAGCCGCAGCCGGTCCCCCAGCACGACCGCGCGGGTGGCGGTGCCGGCCAGCCGCCAGGTGCGACCCCGGTCGATCACGGCCGCGTCGTCCACCGCCCCGGTCAGCAGCGGCACCAGGTCCACCGGTTCGGTGGGGGCCGCGGTCTCGGCGTCGGTGTGCGTGAGCGTCAGCAGGTCCTCCACCAGGGAGCCCATCCGCTTGGACTCGAAGCCCATCCGGTCCATCGCCCGGTCCAGCGCGACCTCCTCCGGCAGCGCCCCGGCCCGGTACAGGTCGGTGTAGCCGCGGATCGCGGCCACCGGGGTGCGCAGCTCGTGCGAGGCGTCGGCCACGAACTGCCGCATCCGGCGCTCGCTCTCGGCTCGCTCGGCCAGCAGGTTCGACACCCCGTCCACCATGCCGTTGAAGGCGGTGCCGAGCCGACCCACCTCGGTGCCGGGCGCCCCCGGGTCGACGCGGCGCGACAGGTCACCCGCGGCGATCTCGTCGGCGGCGCGGGCCATCGTCTCCAGCGGTCGCAGCTCCCGGCGCACCACGAAGCCCGCGGTGCCGCCGACCAGCACCAGCAGCCCCAGGGAGATCAGGACCTCCAGCAGCACGAGCCTGCCGATCGTGGACCGGACGTCCGCCAACGGGATCCAGGCCACCACGTAACCGGCCGGGCGTCCGAACCCGTCGCTGAGCGGGGCGGCGGCCAGGATCCGGTAGGTGCCACCACTCCCGTCTGCGTCGCCGACGGTCACCGGCGACCCCGTCGGGGGACGGGCGCCGACCGCCGGGTTGGCCTGCGGCTGCCCGGCCGGCACCTGCAATACCTTGGCGGAGCCCGACAGTGTCACCTGGCTCCAACCGATGTCACCGGCCAGCGGGTTCGTCTGGCTGACCTGGGCGAGCGCCTGGTCCAGGTGCATGTGGCCGGGCAGGCTGTCTACCACGCTGGTCAGGGTGCGGTCCTTGCCGGCGATCAACGCCGAGCGGGTGGTCAGCGGGATGACCACGTCGACCGCGACCAGCGCAGCCGCGACCACCAGCAACACCAGGGCGATCAGCCTGGCGCGCAGGCTGAACCGGCGGTGCCGCACCGGATGCGGCGTCGACCCGCGCTCCGTCACCGACGGGTCCGGCGTGCCCGCCTCGGGCCCGCGTCCGCCGCCCGCGCCCGGGTTCGTCGGCTCCGTCACCGGCGGGCCCCGGGCGTCCCGCGCGGCGCGGTCACCGGCGGCACGCGATCAGTGCCGAGTCCCGCGCAGCACATAGCCGAATCCCCGGTGGGTGTGGATCAGCGGCTCCAGCCCCTCGGTGTCGATCTTGCGGCGCAGGTAGGAGATGTAGGTCGCCACCACGGAGTCGTCCCCGTAGAAGTCGGTGCCCCACACCGCATCCAGCAGTTGCTGGCGGGACAGCACCACGTTCGCGTTGATCATCAGATAGCGCAGCATCTTGTACTCGGTGGGGGCCAGCTCGACGGGTCTCCCGGCCCGGGAGACCTGATACGCGACCGGGTCCAGCTCCAGGTCGGCGACCCGCAGCACCTCGTCCTCGTCGGACTCGGGCCGGACCCGGCGCAGCACCGCGGACACCCGTGCCGCCAGCTCCTCCAGGCCGAACGGCTTGGTGACGTAGTCGTCACCGCCGGCGGTGAGCCCGGCGATCTTGTCGGCCGGGGTGTCGCGGGCGGACAGGAACACCACGCCGGCGTCGACGCCCGCCGTCCGCAGCCTGCGCATGACCTCCAGCCCGTCGAAGTCCGGCAGCATGACGTCCAGGATGATCAGGTCCGGCCGCTCCTCGGTGGCGCGGCGCACCGCCTCCCGCCCGGTGCCGGCCACGGAGACCTGGTAGCCCAGGAAGCGCATCGAGGTGGCGACGACGTCCTGCAGGGAGGGCTCGTCGTCGACCACCAGCAGCTTGGCCCCTCCGGCGACCACACGTGCTCCCTTCTCCGGCCGGCCCGTGGCGGTCCGGTCCACTTCTTACAGGATCACACTCCGCGGGCAGAACCGTGACAAAAGCCTGTGTGCCGCCTGAGAGCGGGGCCGCGGTGATGTTCGCCGGTCCAATGCCGGGTTGTGGCCGGTCGAGGCCCCGAAAATCCGGCATTGGACCGGCGAAGACGGGCCGGCGTGCAGCGGAATGCCCGGGTCGCGGCGTCTGTACCGGTGTGGGCATGCTGATGGCGCCACCGGACGAGCGGGAGGTCAAGCTGGCAGGCGACCGACCGACGTTGACCGGGTTCGCGGCGGA
>JBIQML010000105.1:0-10879 GCA_044463405.1 Nakamurella lactea
GGAGATGGCGCCGCCCCGGCGCGCCGGCCGCTGCGCCGGGTGCTGCTCAAGCTCGGCGGGGAGATGTTCGGCGGGGGCAGCGTCGGCGTCGATCCGGATGTGGTCTCCACCGTGGCCCGGCAGGTCGCGGAGGTCGTGCGCGAGGGCGTGCAGATGGCGATCGTGATCGGCGGCGGGAACTTCTTTCGCGGTGCACAGCTGCAGCAGCGCGGGATGGACCGCGCCCGGGCCGACTACATGGGCATGCTGGGCACCGTGATGAACTGCCTGGCGCTGCAGGACTTCCTGGAGCGCGAGCAGCACCTGGACACCCGGGTGCAGACCGCCATCACCATGGGCCAGGTGGCCGAGCCGTACATACCGCGGCGCGCGATCCGGCACCTGGAGAAGGGCCGCGTGGTGATCTTCGGCGCCGGCGTCGGCATGCCGTACTTCTCCACCGACACCACCGCCGCGCAGCGCGCCCTGGAGACCGACGCCGAGGCGGTGCTGCTGGCCAAGGCCGTCGACGGGGTGTACGACGCGGACCCGAGGACCACCCCGGACGCGACCATGTTCGCCGAGATCACCCACCGGGAGGCGCTGGAGCGGGGTCTGAAGGTCGCCGACGCCACCGCCTTTAGCCTGTGCATGGACAACCGGATGCCGATCGTGGTGTTCAACCTGCTGGTCGAGGGCAACATCGCCCGCGCGGTGGCCGGCGAACGGGTCGGCACACTGGTGTACACCCCGAACTAGCGCCACCCCGGGGCCCCGTCACCGCCTGGCGGCCGGGTGAACCGCCGGATCCAGCCATCGACGCCGTAGAAAGGGCCGGGCAGATGATCGACGAAACGCTCTTCGAGGCCGAGGAGAAGATGGAGAACTCGGTGTCGGTGGTCAAGGAGGATCTGGCGACGCTGCGCACCGGCCGGGCCACCGCGCACACCTTCGCCCGGGTGATGATCGACTACTACGGCACGCCGACACCGCTGCCGCAGATGGCGACCATCAACACCCCGGAGGCCCGGATGGCGGTGATCAAGCCGTACGACGCCTCCCAGATGCACGCGGTGGAGAAGGCGATCCGGGACTCCGACCTGGGGGTCAACCCGACCAGCGACGGCACCATCATCCGGGTGGTGTTCCCGCAGCTCACCGAGGACCGCCGGCGGGAGCTGGGCAAGGTGGCCCGGTCCAAGGGCGAGGACGCCAAGGTCGCGATCCGCAACGTGCGGCGCAAGGCCAAGGAGGAACTGGACCGGATGGCCAGGGACGGCGATGTGGGTGAGGATGACGTCGCCCGGGCCGAGAAGGAACTGCAGGCGGTGACGGACCGCTACACCGGCCAGGTGGACGACCTGGTGCGCAACAAGGAAGCCGAGCTGCTCGAGGTCTGATGCGGCCGCGACCAGAGGACCCGGCGGCGACCGGCCCGCATGAGCCCGTCCCGTCCGGCGACGCGGCCGCGCCCCCGGCACCCCCGGCACCCCCGGCGTCCAGGGCCGGCCGGGACCTTCCGATGGCCATCGGCGTCGGGGTGGTGCTCGGCGCCATCGTGGTCGCCTGCCTGCTGCTGTTCCGGCCGGGCTTCCTGGTGGTCATCGGGGCGGCCATGGTCGCGGCCGTGTGGGAGATGCGCGGCACCCTGCAGCGGGCGCGATCCATCGGCCTGATCTGGTTGCCGCTGGCCGCCGGGGTACTGGCCACCGTGGTCACCACCTGGTGGTGGGGGCACACGGCGCAGGCGCTGGGCCCGGTGCTCACCGTCCTGGCGGTGATGTTCTGGCGGCTGGGCGGTGGCGCCAAGGGATTCGTCGCCGACGTGACGGCCTCCGCCTTCCTGGCCGTGTATCTGGGCGGGTTCGCCTCGTTCGCGACGCTGCTGCTGCGTCCCGAGGACGGCGCAGGCCGGGTGCTGGTGTTCCTGATCGCGGCGGTGTGCTCGGATACCGGCGGGTACGCCGCCGGGGTGCTGGCCGGGCGGCACCCGATGGCGCCGAGGATCTCGCCGAAGAAGTCCTGGGAGGGATTCGCCGGCTCGGTGGTGCTGGCGGCCGTGGGCGGCGCGGTATCGCTGGCGTTGATGTTGCACCACCCGTGGTGGCAGGGCGCGGTGCTGGGCGTGGTGATCGCCGCGATCGCGACCGGGGGGGACCTGTCCGAGTCCCTGATCAAGCGGGACCTCGGGGTGAAGGACATGGGCACCCTGCTGCCCGGCCACGGCGGCGTGATGGACCGGCTGGACTCGCTGCTGCCGTGTGCGGTGGCCAGTTGGGTGCTGCTGACGGCGTTCGTGCCGGTCTGACGGGGTTCATGCGCATCGGACCGGGCGGCTCGCGGCGCCCCGGTGCCGTCCGGCGCCCGCCGACCGATGCCGGCTATCCGGCGCGCTTCCAGTGGTTCAGGCCGCCGGCCCCGAGCCGGCAGGCGTAGCGATGCCCGTCCAGTCCGATCCCCGTCATGGTCCGGTTCAGGCAGCCGCCGCCGTTGGTGACGGCCCGCCAGCGCAGGCTCCCGTCGATCTGATCGTGCTGGCAGAACAGCGTCGCCCCGCTGCGCATCGCGGACTTCTCGCCCAGCGTTCCGCACGGGTGGTCCGGCCAGTCGGAGCCGGGATCGGCGGTGACGGTGGACGCCGAAACACCGGTCGACCGGGAGGTGTCGCCACCGCCCGTGCTGCGGGTGCCGCTGGTGGTGCTGGAACCGCCGACGGTGCTGGAGATGATCGTCGGTGTGCGGAGGGTCGACGACGGGGTGCGTGACGCCCGCTGGTGCCCGGTGCCGGACGTCCTGCTCCGGGTCGACGGGGTGTGATCGGTCGTGCTGGGCGATCGTCCCTGCGGCGTGCTGGTGACGGCGGAGGTGCTGGTCTGCGAAGCGCCGTCACCGGCGTCGATGGGCTGCCCTTCGCCGGAGCCGACGAGGGGACCGTCCGTGACCGGCGTGACCTCGAGCGGCCACGGCTCGGTGAACGTCGGCGACGATTGGCCGGCGCCGACGCCGGGATCGTCCCAGGGTGGTTGCGCCATCGAGTCGGATCCGGACGCGCCGGTGACGGGGATCGATGTGCTGGGCGGGCTGCCGGAGTGGCCCGCGCGTTCGCTCATTCCGGTATGGATGACCAGACCGATCAGCACGCCGAGGGTCACGGACAGCACCACGGCAGCGATCGACAGCCCCACCGCTCGTCGCATCCGGCCCTCCCTCCGGCGAATCGGTGCCTGTCAGGGAGCCTAGCCAGCGCCGCCCGCGGGGCGCGGGAGAATCGCCCCGGCCCCTCGCGCGCGCCCTGGCACGACGGCGACCATCAGCCTCTGGCACGCTGGACGACGTGGCACCCGACGCAGCATCGGCCGAGGGGTTGCCCGCTTACCCCGGACCGGACGCGGCGCGGCCGCCGGCGGACATCGCGGTGGCGCTGCGCGGCCTGACCAAGATCTACGGCGGCCGCGCCGTGGTGGACCACGTCGACCTGGACGTGCCCCGCGGCAGCTTCTTCGGCCTGGTCGGGCCGAACGGGGCAGGCAAGACCACCACCCTGTCGATGGTCACCGGCCTGCTCCGGCCGGACGGCGGCCGGGTCTTCGTCGCCGGCGCCGACGTCTGGACGAACCCGGTGGCCGCCAAGGCCCGCATGGGCGTGCTGCCGGACGGCCTGCGGCTGTTCGAGCGGCTGTCCGGCCCGGAGCTGCTCGGCTACCTGGGCCGGCTGCGCGGCATCGACCGGCGGGTGGTCGAGCAGCGCACCGCCGACCTGATGTCGGTGCTGGACCTCGCCGAGGCCGGCAACACCCTGGTGGCCGACTACTCCACCGGGATGCGCAAGAAGATCACGCTGGCCGCGGCGCTGCTGCACGATCCTCCGGTGCTGCTGCTGGACGAGCCGCTGGAGGCCGTGGACCCGGTGTCCGCGCGGGTGATCCGCACCGTGCTGGCCGACTACACCGGGGCGGGCGGCACCGTGGTGTTCTCCTCCCACGTCATGGCGCTGGTGGAGCGCCTGTGCTCGCATGTAGCAGTGATGAACCATGGTCAGATCGTGGCCGCCGGCGAGCTGTCGGCCGTCCGTGGCGACGCGGACAGTCTGGACGACGCGTTCCTGCACCTGATCGGCGCCGACCAGGTGCAGGGAAGGGGCCTGGAGTGGTTGCGCTCTTCGCCCGCCTGAAGTGGGCCCTGACCACGGGCCGGCTGCGTGCGGCGCCGACGCGGGGCAAGGTTGCCACCGGCCTCGGCCTGGCACTGGGGCTGCTGGCCTCGATGGTGGTGGCGGGTACCTTCGTCGGCCTGCGCACCCGCACGGACCTGGCCGGGCCGGCCATCGGCACGTTCTTCACGGCGCAGTTGCTGGCCTGGACCCTGGCCCCGCTGATCGCCTTCGGCGTGGACGAGACGGTCGACCCCCGGCGGTTCGCGCTGTTGCCGCTCCGGCCGGCGGTGCTGCAGCGCGGCCTGCTGGTCAGCTCGATGATCGGCTACCTGCCGGTGTTCAACGTGATTGCGTTGATCGGCGCGGCGATCGGGCTGAGTTCGGCATGGTGGCTGCTGCCGGTGGCGCTGCTGTGCTGCGCCGTGCAGTTGATGATGTGCGTGACGTTCTCCCGGGCGGCCTCCACCTCGATGGCGACCCTGATGTCCTCCCGGCGCGGCCGGGACCTGGGCATGGCGGTGGGCATCGTGGTGGTGGTGGCCTACACCGGCGGGTCGATCCTGCTGAACGGCGGTCAGGGCGTCGGCGACTCCACCGGGGTGCTGAGCACCGCCCGGGCACTGCTGTGGGGCCCGCCCGGTTCGTTGGCCGCGATACCGGCGGCGCTCGTCGGCAGCGGCGCGGTCCGGCTGATGGTCGCCGTCGTCACCGCCGGGGCGTTCCTCGCGCTGGGCTGGTGGTGGTGGAGCCGCGCGCTGCGGCACAGCCTGGTGACGGTGCCGTCCACCACCGCAGGCAGCTCACCCGCCCGCTCCGGTGACCTGGGCAACGCGGTGGCCGACAGCCTGCGCGGGACCGCGCTGCTGGTCGCCGCACTGGACCTGCGGTTGTCCTGGCGGGACCCGCTGCGCCGGATGCGGTGGATCGTGGTGGTGCTGTTCGCGATCGGCTGGCCGTTCGTGCTCCGGCATTCCGGCGCGCTCGGGCTGTTCGCCGTGCTGCTGGGGTCGCTGCTGGTGGGCGCCCAGACGGCCAACCACCTGGGGGTCGAGGGGTCCGGCATGTGGCTGAACCTGGTGGCCTACTCCGATCGTATGCGGGCACGGGGCGAGCTGCTCGGGCATTCGCTGGCCAGCCTGGGTCCGGGGCTGGTGATCATCGCCGCCGGTCTGGCCGTACAGGTCGCCGCGCGCGGACACCTGGCACTGCTGCCGGCCGCCGCCGGGGTCTGCCTGGCGGGGCTGTTCGGCGCGCTGGGTGGCGCGAGCTGGCTGTCCGCGGCGTTGCCGTACGCGATGCCGCAGAGCCGCACCTCGGTGTTCGTCTCGAGCGTGCCCGGGCACAAGGGCCGCGGTGCTGGCGCGACGTTCGGGATGCTCGGCATCGGGGTGGCCACCGCCGGGCCAGCGATCGCGGCGGCGGTGGTGGCCACCCAGGTCGACCCGGCATGGGGATGGGTGGGTCTGCTGGCGGGGCTGGTGTCGGGCGTCATGGTCTGGGCGCTGCTGACACGTGCCGCGGCCACGCGATACCTGGAGTCCGGGCCGGAGATCCTCGCGGTGGTGTCGGTGGGGGATCGGGTCTGACCGTGGGCGACAGGGTCCGGCGAGCCGCGTAGTTCACCCGAGATGGGCGTCGGGGTATCGCGGATCCGGTGCACGATTGTCCGCCAGCCGGATATTTCCGCACCGAATCCGGGGTCGACCGTGGCTAGGTGCGGCTAGCCGGCGGAGCTGCGCACGGTCCGCTCGTTGTCGACGGCGCCGTCCGGGTTGCCCGTCACCGCCGAGTCGCTGTCCGGGATGGCCGTCACCGCGGAGTCGCCGTCCTGGATGCCGGCCGCCTGCGATGCGGAGTCGACCGGACGCTCCGTCACCGCCTGCTCGGCCACGGCCTGTTGCGCGCGCCGGTCGGCAGGATCGGCGGGTGGCTCGGGGGGTTGCCACTGCGGTGGGGCGGTGCCGAACCCGGGAGCGGACGTGGGCCGCTGCGACGGGTCGACGGGGAAGTCGTCCGGACCCGGCCGGCCCTGCTCCGCCGGAGGGGGAGCCAGGATCGGGCCGGCCGAATCGACCATGCCGTGCACCTGCGACAGGTGCTCGCCGAGCCGGGCGATCTGGTGGTGCAACTCCGCCCTCAGCGACATCAGCGCCGCGACCGCCTCGTCGGCCTCCTTGACCCGTTGGCGCGACTCCGCGGCCGCGCGCGCGACCAACTGCTCGGCGTGCTCGGTCGCCGAGGCCACCAGGCGCTCGCTGTGCTCCTTGGCCTGCGCGACGCGGGTCGCGGCGTCCTCGCGGGAGGTCTGCTCGGCCTCCGTGACCGCGCGATGTGCCTCCAGGCGACGGGCGTTGATCGCCAGGGTGAAGTCCTCCTCCAGTTCCGCACGCCGGGCGGCGGCCTCGGCCTCCAGCCGCTCCGCCTCGGCGCGGGCCTGGGTGACCAGCAGATCGGCCTTGGCCTCGGCCTCCGCGACCATCCGCTCGGAATCCTCGCGGGCCTGTGCCCTGGTGGCCTCGGCGTGCGCGGTGGCCTCCACCAGCAGCGCGGACACCTGCTCGGACAGCTGCGTCCTGGTGCGGTCCCGCTCCGCGTCGAACGCCGCCCTGGCATCGGCCTGCTCGGAGAGCCTGGTCTGCAGCGTGGCGTGCACCTCGGCGGCTTCCGCCTCGGACTTGGCCCGCAGCTCGGCCGCGGCCTTCTCGGCGTTCGCGCGGAGCTGCGCGACCTCCGTCTCGGCCGTCCTGCGCAACTCCGCGGTCTCCGCCTCGGTTCGCTCGCGCAGATCGGTGCTGTACTCCTCCGCCGCGGTGCGGGTGTCGGCGGACTCCTCCTCGGCGATCCGGATCATGCGCTGCATCCGGTCGGACAGCCCGCCCATGGACATCGGCTCCAGGGCCTGCCGGTCCAGCTGGGCCCGCAGCGCGTCGGCCTCCGCCTGGGCGGCGGACAGCTGCCCGGTCAGCTCGGCCAGGCGCTCCGAGGTCGCCTCCCGGTTCGCGGTGGCGATCCGCAGGTCGTATTCCAGCTTCTCGATGTGCGCGGTCACCTGATCGGGTGAGTAGCCGCGTCGGACGATCTCGAACGGCACCGGAGGCGGAAGCCACTCGCTGGAACTCATGCCGACATGGTCCCATCACCAGGGCCGACCGTGTCGGACGCGCGCCCGACACCGGGGCCGGATGTGCGCGCCGCGCCGACCGGGGCGGCACCGTGATCGGCGCCGGATGTGCGCGCCGCGCCGACCGGGGCGGCACCGTGATCGGCGACCGGGTCGGCGCCGTGACCGGCGCCCGAGTCGGCACTGTGATCGGCGTCCGGGGCGCGGCCGGCCGCCTGCACGAGCTCGATGAGCACCCCGCCGGCGTCCTTGGGGTGCACGAAGTTGATCGAGGATCCGGCGGTGCCGCGGCGCGGCTCGTCGTACAGCAACCGCAGCCCCCGCGCTCGCAGGGTGTTCGCCGCTTGCCGGACGTCGGGCACCCGCACCGCAAGCTGCTGCAGCCCCGGCCCGCTGCGATCCAGGAACCTCGCGATCGTGCTGTCCGGCCCGGACGGCGCGATGAGCTGGATCCGGGCGGCCGCGCCCACCCGGTCGAAGGCGATCATCGCCTCCTCGATCTGCTGCTCGTCGTTGCGCTCGCGATGTTCCAGCGACCCGCCCAGCGTGCCGGTGTAGAAGTCGATGGCGGCGTGCAGATCCGGCACCGCGACACCGACATGGTCCACGGCCAGCACGTCGATCCCGGTGAGCTGCTCCATGAAGTCACGGTAGCGCTCGGGTGCGCTAGCGTTTGACTATGACCAGCACCGTGATCGTGGCAGGGGCGCGCACGCCCATCGGACGGGTTTCCGGAGGGCTGGGCACGGTGCCCGCCACCGACCTGGGGGGCACGGCCATCGCCGGCGCCCTGCGACGGTCCGGGGTGGACGCCGCCGATGTGGACTACGTGATCATGGGCCAGGTGCTGCAGGCCGGCTGCGGGCAGATCACCGCGCGGCAGGCGGCGGTGGCCGGCGGCATCTCGATGGACGTTCCGGCGCTGACGGTGAACAAGGTGTGCCTGTCCGGGCTGGATGCGATCGCGCTGGCCGACCAGCTGATCCGGGCCGGGGAGTTCACCACCGTCGTGGCGGGCGGCATGGAGTCGATGACGCTGGCGCCGCACCTGCTGCCCCGCTCCCGGGCGGGCTTCAAGTACGGGGACGTGACGCTGCGCGACCACATGGCCTACGACGGCCTGTGGGACGTGTTCACCGACGTCCCGATGGGTGAGCTGACCGAGAAGGCCAACCACGAACCGGAACTCTCCCGCGCCGAGCAGGACGCGTTCGCCGCGCGCTCGCACCAGCGCGCCGCCGCGGCGGTCGCGTCGGGCGCCCTGGCCGAGGAGATCGAACCGGTCGTGGTGGCTGGGCGCAAGGGCTCGGTGACCGTGAGTGCGGACGAGGGCATCCGTCCGGACACCACCGTGGAGACCCTGGGGAAGCTCCGTCCGGCGTTCCGACCGGACGGCACCATCACCGCCGGGTCGGCGTCCCAGATCTCGGATGGCGCGTGCGCCGTGCTGGTGATGGACAAGGCGGAGGCCGAGCGACGGGGGCTGACCTGGCTGGCCGAGATCGGCGCGCACGGCGTGGTCGCCGGCCCCGACTCGTCGCTGCAGATGCAACCGGCCAACGCGATCCGGGCCGCCTGCGCCAAGGCAGGCATCGACCCGGCGTCGCTGGACCTGGTGGAAATCAACGAGGCGTTCGCCGCCGTCGGAATCGCCTCCGCGAGGTCGCTGGGCATCAGCGAGGACATCGTCAACGTCAACGGCGGCGCCATCGCGCTCGGCCACCCGATCGGCATGTCCGGTGCCCGGCTGGTGCTGACCCTGGCCATGGAACTGCGCCGCCGCGGCGGGGGCACGGGCGCCGCCGCGCTGGGCGGCGGGGGGGGGCAGGGGGGCGCGCCGGTCGGCAGGGGGCCCGCGGGCGCCCGGTCTCCCCGACGGGGCCGATGCCGGCCACGCCGCGGCGCAGGCACGGGCGCCGCCGCGCTGTGCGGCGGCGGCGGTCAGGGCGACGCGCTGATCGTCAGGGTCCCGGCGGCCGCCTGATCTCCGTGGCGACCGGGAACGACGGACCTCCGGTCTCGCCGGTCGGTGGCGGCAGCGCCCCGCCCGGAGTCCCCGCCCTGGTGGCGGCCGCCCGCGGCGGCTCGGTGCGCGCGACGGCCCGGCTGCTCACCATGGCGGAGGGCGGCGGGCGACGGGCCGCCGAGGTGGCCGCCGAGTTGACCGGACTGCCTCGGCGGGCACAGGTGATCGGGATCACCGGTGCGCCGGGAGCTGGCAAGTCGACCCTGACGGCGGCACTGCTGCGCCGGTTCCGGGCCGGCGACGATCCCGACCGGCCGGCCCGCTCGGTGGCGGTGCTGGCGGTGGACCCCTCCAGCCCGTTCAGCGGGGGAGCGCTGCTCGGGGACCGGGTGCGGATGGCCGACCACGTCACCGATCCAGGGGTGTTCATCCGGTCGATGTCCTCCCGGGGAAGCCTCGGCGGGCTCGCGGCCGGCACCCCGGCGGCCGTGGATGTGATGGCGGCGCTCGGGTTCGACATCGTGATCATCGAGACCGTCGGGGTCGGGCAGAGCGAGGTCGACGTGATGCACCTGGCGGACACCGTGGTGGTGGTGCTGGCGCCGGGCATGGGGGACGGCGTGCAGGCGGCCAAGGCCGGGATCATGGAGATCGCCGACCTGCTGGTGGTCAACAAGGCCGATCACGAGGGCACCAGAACGGCGGTGCGGGAGCTGAAGGGCATGGTGGCGCTCGGCCGGTCGGGCACCGCCGAGGCCGGATCCTGGCGGATCCCGGTGCTGACCACCATCGCCAACGACGGCGCCGGCGTGGACGAGCTGGCGACGGCCATCGGGCAGCACCACCAGCACCTCGTCACCTCCGGCGAGCTGGCGCAGCGGCGGGCCCGCCGGGCCGGCGCCGCGGTGCAGGCGGTGGTGCTGGAGCGAGTACGCCGAGCCCTGGCCGGCCCGTCCGGGCAGCGGGAACTGGCCGATGCCGCCGCGGCGGTGGTGGACGGAAGGACCGACCACCACCGGGCCGCGGAGGACGTGATCGACTGGCTGCGCGTGCCGCCGACGGGCTGAGGGGCGTCGCACCCCGTGGCGGGGCGGGGTGCCTCCGATCACCCGAGGTGCGACGCCCGTCGGCGGTCGATCAGCACGAGGGGTGCGCGCCCTGCGGTGCCACGTCATCCGTGGCGGCCTGCGGAGCCGGCCCGCACGGCGTGGGGGGTGTGGGTCGCGCGATAGCCTCGTTGGCGGGGAAAGCCCCGCCCAACTCGAGTTGGCCCAGCCGATAGAGGAACGCGGCGGCCGCCTGCCGGGTGGCCGGCGCCGTGGGCCGGAAGCTCTGGTCGGTGTAGCCGTTGATCAGGTGCTGGGCCACGCCGAACGCGATGTCCCCGGAGAACATATTGGTCTCGGGCACGTCCGAGAAGCCGGTCGCCGACTGCGCCGCGTCTCCGGACACCGGGCCGCCGTCACCGGTGACGAACTGGTGGTCTCGCCACAGGAACGCCGCGACCGCCTGCCGGCTGACCGGTTTCGTCGGTCCGAACGTGCCGTCCGAGTACCCGCTGATGATGCCGTCCGACGCCAGCGAGTTGATCTCGGCGCAGAACTGGTTGGAGTCCGGCACGTCCGGGAACCGGCTGTGCTGCGGATATGCCAGCGTATTG
>JBIQML010000106.1:0-10840 GCA_044463405.1 Nakamurella lactea
AAATACGACGGGCCCGGCAACGTCGAGATCCGCGCCGCATAACTGAACGGCATTGGCTCTAGCCCCCCACCCCCTTCGCATGGATCAACTTCCACAGCATGCATGAAGTTTGTCCCGGGGGCATCACCTGTCACAATTCGGCAACGTTGATGCATGCCGGCGATGTTGATCCATGCGGCGAGGGGGTTTCGCGGCGGATCAGGGCAGCCAGGACACGTGCCCGTGCAGCAGCGGGTAGCCGACGATCGCCACCGTGTCGATCAGGCCGTGCGCGATCACCAGCGGCCACAGCCGGCGCCAGCGCAGGAAGACGTAGCCGAACACCAGCCCCATCACGAGGTTCCCGGCGAACCCGCCGTAGCCCTGGTAGAGGTGGTAGGAGCCACGCAGCACGGAGGCCAGCAGGATGGCCCCCCACGGTCGCACGTCGAGCTGGCGCAGCCGGGTCAGTATGTATCCGACGACCAGGCACTCCTCCAGGAACCCGTTCTGGAACGCGATCAACACCGACACCGGCGCCCGCCACCACACGTCGGTCATGGTGGAGGCCTGCACCGTCAGCGTGATGCCCAGCGCGTTGCCGATCAGGTAGAACGCCAGACCCGGAATGCCGATCAGCGCGGCCAGACCGGCCCCGGTGGCCAGGTCGTGCCACGGCCGGCGCAGGTTCAGCCCCAGGTGCCGCGACAGGCTCACCCCGGCCCGCCACAGCAGGTAGAGGCCCAGGGCGCCCCAGGCGACGCCGTGCACGATGTTCAGCAGCTGACGGACCAGGTCGATCACGCCCACCGACGACTGCGGCGCCGCCACCGACACGTGCATCTTGTTCAGCGAGACCTGCGCCTGGTTGGCCTTGATCTGCGTCTCGATGATGCTGACCAGCGAGCGCAGCCCGCTCATCCCGAGCGTGATGACGAAGACCAGCACGATCTCGAAGCGGACCGACCGGGGCGTCTCCCGGCGTCCGGTGTGATCGTTCGAGCCGCCGATCGCCGGCAGGAAGTCGGTGCCGCGCAGGTCGGGCGTCGCAACGTGGCGCGCTAGCCGACGCACCAGCGACGCGCCGCGACCGGCGGGTGCGGTGGCGCCGTCGGGCGCGCTCGGCGTGGACATGGTGACGATCAGGGTAGGCGGCGGGCCTGTGCCGCTCGGCGCGGCATCACGCTGCCCATACCCGGCCAGCGCGATAGTGGAGGCGCAACCTTTCGCCGTGCGAAGCGTCTGGGGACTGGGAGCGGCCACGTTCCCGGCCGGTAGTTCCAGCGATATCGGGAGTTCGTATGCATCGTCGCCGCCTGGCCGGACTGGCCGTGATCACCGTCGCCGCGCTCACCACCGCCGCCTGCAGCGGCAGCACCGGCGGGACACCGGTCGTCACGGTGACGCAGACCAGCTACCAGTCCAGCCCCTCGGCGGCGGGTGGATCCGGCGCCTCCTCGGCATCGGGATCCGGCAGCTCCGCACCCTCGGGATCCTCGGCCTCATCGGGAACGTCCGGGGCCGGCTCGGCCTCCAGCGGCGGCTCCACCGACACGGGAGCGCCGACCGGATCGCCGAGCACCTCCACGGAATCCCCGTCATCCCCGTCGGGCACCGGCACGAGTACCAGCACATCCTCCAGCAGGCCGACCAACCCGAACGCCGAGCCGGACGGCTTCGTGCCGCACAAGCTCAAGCCGGGCGAGAAGCCTCCGCAGTTCATCGCGGTCAGCTTCGACGGCGCCGGCTGGCACGAGAAGTGGCAGTACTACTTCAACATCGCCAAGAAGGTGCCGTTCCACTTCACCGCCAACCTGACCGGGCTGTACCTGATCGACAAGGCGCACAGGGACTTCTACAAGGGCACCGGGCACCCGCGTGGTGCCACCGCGCTGGGGGCGAACTTCTGGTACACGCCCGCCGAGGTCAAGCAGGAGATCGAGGACCTGAACAAGGCCTACGGTGACGGCGACGAGATCGCGACGCACTTCATGGGGCACTTCTGCGATCCCGGAGACTCGCCCGGCGCGGCCAGCTGGAACACGGCCGCCTGGAACAACGACCTCGACCAGTTCTTCGATGCGTTCACCAACTACAAGACCATCGACAAGCTGCCCAACCTGCCGACCCTGAACGTGCCGGCCAGCGAGGTGACGGGCGAGCGCACCCCGTGCCTGCAGGGCACCCAGGAGGCGCTGTACCCGGCGCTGGTCAAGCACCACATCGACTACGACCAGTCGTTCACCCGGCACGGCATCGTCTGGCCCGACCAGTCGCCGAAGTACAAGATCTGGAACATGGGGATGGCCGAGTTCCCGTTGCACGGCAACACTCCCGGCTATGGGCCCAACCACTTCCAGATCACCATGGACTACAACTTCTGGTACTCGCAGGAGTACAACGAGTCCACCGGCCAGATGAACGACGTGTCCCAGGCGCAGTCGGACGCCGACGCCGCGCAGGTGCAGGCCACCTACCAGGACATGCTGAACGGCGCGCTGGCCGGCAGTCACGCCCCGCTGCTGCTGGGAAACCACTTCAACGACTGGAACAACAACGCCTACACCAAGGCGCTGGGCGACTTCGTGCTGGCCAATTGCGGCAAGCCGAACATCCACTGCGTGCCGTTCCGGGACGTGGTCGACTGGATGAAGATGCAGGACCCGAAGGTGATGGCACAGCTGCAGCACGCGGCGCCGATCCTGGGCCCGCCGGGATCGCACAACAAGTAGCCGGCGCGGGTGGGGACGGGCGCGGGCGGGCGGGTCCGTTATCTCGGCCTGAGCCGTCAGCTCAGCCTGACCCGCGGATCCAGCACCGCGTACAGGATGTCCACGATGATGTTGGCGCACACCACGAATACCGCCGCCAGCAGCACGATCGCGATGATCACCGGCTCGTCCTGGTTGACCACGCTGGTCACCGACAGCCGGCCGAGACCGTTGAGCCCGAAGACCTGCTCGGTGACGATGGCACCGCCCAGCAGGGTCGCCACGTCGATGCCGAACTGGGTGACGATCGGCACCAGCGCCGCCCGGAGCGCGTGCCGGAACGTCACCCGGGACTCGGACAGCCCCTTGGACCGCGCCGTGCGGATGTAGTCGTCCCCCAGCACCTCCAGCATCTGCCCGCGCGCCAGCCGCACGTACACCGCCATGGAGGCGACGGCCAGGGTGACCCAGGGCAGGATCAGGTGCAGGAACCACTGCCACGGGTCCTGCGTGAGCGGGATGTATCCGCCGCCGGGGAACCAGTCGAGGCCGGCGATGTGCAGCTTGTAGAACAGGAAGTACAGCAGGATCAGGCCGAGCACGAAGGTCGGGAACGACAGCCCGGTGAGCGCGAACAGGGTGGCCAGCCGGTCCCGGATGCTGCGCGGGTGGGTGGCGGACATGACGCCGATCAGCACCCCGGAGATCACCCAGATGATGGCCGCGCCGACGGCCAGCGACGCGGTGACCGGCAGCGCCCGGCCGATGAGCGTCGTCACCGCCTCGTGGCTGTAGTAGGAGTACCCCAGGTCGCCGTGGAACAGCCGCACCAGGAAGTTCCAGTACTGCACGGGGATCGGCTGGTCCAGGCCGAGCTGATGGGTCACCTGCGCCACCAGTTGCTGGTCGGAGGCCTGGAACTTGCCCAGCAGCAGGTAGGCCACGTTCGGTGGCGCGATGAAGAAGATCGCGAACACCACGATCGAGATCAGCCAGATCACCAGCAGACCGGTGAGGATCCTGCGAATCAGGAAGCGCAGCATGTGTTCTCGCCTACCCTGCCGTCACTTGGCGAACAGCCGCTCGGTGCGCGGATCCAGCGCGTCACGGATGGAATCGCCGAGCAGGTTGAACGCCAGCGTGGTCAGCACCAGCGCGGCGGCCGGGAACGCCAGGAACCACCACGCCACCTGGTACAGCCCGCCCTGCTGGGCGTCGTCGAGCATGTTGCCCCAGCTCGGCGTCGGTGGGATGATCCCGACGCCGAGGAACGACAGCGTCGCCTCGAACACGATCGACACCGGGATCAGCAACGTCACGTACACCAGCACCGGCGCGATCAGGTTGGGCAGCACGTCGATGACCATGATGCGCAGGTTGCCGGCGCCCAGGGACCGTGCGGCCTCGACGTACTCGCGTTCCCGGATGGCCAGGGTCTGGCCGCGCACGATCCGGCCGACCGCGGCCCAGGAGAAGAACGCGATCACCGCGATCTCCAGCGGCTCGCTGGGTCCGATCACCGTCACCAGCGCGATCGCGAACAGCAGGAACGGGAAGGCCAGCACCACGTCCATCAGCCGGGCCAGGATGGAATCCACCACCGGCCCGAGGAACCCGGCGCACAGCCCGACGATCACCCCGATCAGCACGGCGGCGACCGCGGCCGACACGCCGACCAGCAGCGACACCCGGGTTCCGTAGATCAGCCGCACCAGGATGTCCCGGCCCAGCTGATCCGCGCCCAGCCAGTGGATGTGCCCAGGGCCCACCGGCAGCCCGTTGACGTCGGTGCCGGTGTCCCGGTCCTGCTGGGTGGGGTCCCATCCGATCCAGTGGCTCAGCGGGTCGGCCAGCGCCGCGACCAGCACCAGGAACAGGATGAACGCCGCGCACACCAGCGCCACCCGGTCCCGGCGCAGCCTGGCCCAGGCCAGCTGCCACGGGCTGCGACCGACCACCCCGCCGGACGATTCCCCGCCGGCCGGCGGGGCCGCGGGCTGCTCGGACAGCTCGGAAACCGACATCGCGCCTCCTTCGCCTGTGATCGTGCGGTCGTCGGCGCCGTCCGGCCCGGTCGTCGGGCCGAACGGCGCGCGGGGGTCAGGGCGGGTCTGGCTGCGCCGCCAGGTCCTCCTGCTCGATCCCCGGCACGGCGTCCGCCAGTGATTCGCCGTCCGCGACCGGGAAGTGGCAGGCCGTCACGTGCGCCGGCGGATCGTCCAGCACGGGGACCAGCGGCGGCTCCGCCCGCGTGCACAGCTCCTGGGCCTTGGGGCACCGCGGGTGGAACCGGCAGCCTGCCGGAGGATCGATCGGTGACGGGACGTCGCCGCGCAGCACGATCCGCTGGCGCGCGGCGGCCCGGTCCGGGTCGGCCACCGAGGCGGCGGACAGCAGGGCGCCGGTGTAGGGGTGACGGGGAGAGCCGTACAGCCGGCCGCCGTCGGCCAGCTCCACGATCTTGCCCAGGTACATCACCGCGACCCGGTCCGAGACGTGCTCGACCACCGACAGGTCGTGCGCGATGAACACGTAGGTCAGGTTGAACTCCGACTGCAGCGACTGCAGCAGGTTGATGATCTGCGCCTGGATGGACACGTCCAGCGCGGACACTGGCTCGTCGCAGACGATCAGCTTGGGTCGCAGCGCCAGCGCCCTCGCCACCCCGATGCGCTGGCGCTGGCCGCCGGAGAAGTCCGACGGGAACCTGTTGTAGTGCTCGGGGTTCAGCCCGACCAGCTCCATCAGCTCCTGCACCTTGCGCTTGCGGTCGGGGCCTTCGGCCACGCCGTGGATCGCGAACGGGTCGCCGATGATGGATCCGATGCGGCGTCGCGGGTTCAGCGAGCCGTACGGGTCCTGGAAGATCATCTGGATGTGCCGGCGGTAGGGACGCATCGCCCTGGCGGACAGCCGGGAGATGTCCTGGCCCTCGAAGGTGACGGTGCCGGCGGTGAGCGGATACAGCCTGGTCATGCAGCGCGCGAGGGTGGACTTGCCGCAGCCGGTCTCGCCCACCAGCCCGAGGGTCTCGCCGCGCCTGATGTTCAGCGTCACGCCGTCCACGGCCTGTACCCGGCCGATCTCGGACTTGATGATGATGCCGCGCCGGATCGGGAAGTGCTTGACCACCCCGTCCAGGGCCATCAGCACGTCGGGGTCGTCCGCGGCGGGCCGCCGATCCGCGCCGGCGGGCTGTCGGGGGTCTGCGCTCATGGCTCGGGCTCCGCCGACGAGCCTGCCCCGACCGAGGCTTGAACCGTGCGCTGCGCCAGTTCCGCCGCCCGGCCACTGCGATGTGCCTCAGCGGCGGCCCGCCGCTCGGCCTCGACGTGCTCGTCGACCCCCTGCAGCAGGCCGGGCAGGAAGCACGCCGATCGGTGGTTCGTGCCCACCTCGTCGAGCGGTGGGACCACGGTCAGGCAGCGGTCCATCACGTAGCGGCAGCGTGGATGGAAGGCGCAGCCGGACGGGATCGCGATCAGGCTGGGCGGCTGGCCCGGAATGGGGCGCAACTTCTCGCCCGCACCGGTGGAGCCGGGGATCGATTCCAGCAGCCCGGTGGTGTAGGGGTGGTGCGGCGAGTAGAACAGCGTCCGCCGGTCCGCGTACTCGACGGCCTTGCCGGCGTACATCACCATCACGTCGTCGGCCATGTCGGCGATGACGCCCATGTCGTGCGTGATGATGATCAGCGCGCTGTCCAGTTCGGACTGCAGGCTGGCCATCAGCTCGATCACCTGCGCCTGCACGGTGGCGTCCAGCGCGGTGGTGGGCTCGTCGGCGATGATCAGGTCCGGGTTCAGCGCCAGCGCCATCGCGATCATCGCGCGCTGCCGCATCCCGCCGGAGAACTGGTGCGGGTAGTCGTCCACCCGGCTGGCCGCCTGCGGGATCCCCACCATCGTGAGCAGTTCGATGGCGCGGGCCCGCGCGGCTCGCTTGGAGACCTTCTGGTGCGCCCGGATCATCTCCACGATCTGCCAGCCCACCCGGTACAGCGGGTGCAGGCTGGACAGCGGGTCCTGGAAGATGGCCGCGATCCGGGCGCCGCGCACCGCCCGGAGCTGGGATCGGCTCATGCGCAGCAGGTCCCTGCCCTCGAACAGCGCCTGACTGGTCACCTCGGCGCCCGGGGTCAGGCCGAGCAGCGCCTGGGTGCTGACCGTCTTGCCCGATCCTGATTCGCCGACAATGCCTAGCGTGCGGCCCTTCTCGACCGAGAAGGACACACCACGGACGGCCTGGACCAGGCCGTCCGCGGTGTGGAAGGACACCGTGAGGTCACGGACCTCCAGCAACGGCATTCTCTTGTCCGGTCCGTCCGTCAGCTACCGGACAGCCAGACGTTGGTGATGTCGTAGTTGACGGTTCCTGGCAGGTAGAGCGCGTTGTGCACCCGCGAGGAGTGGAACAGCGGCGTCGACTGCGTCTGGAACGGGATGAACGCAGCGTCCTTCATCACCTGGACGTCGGCCTCGTGCATGGCCTTCTGGACCTCGGCGGGATCCGTGGACGTCAGCGCGGTGTCGATGTCCTTGTTGACCGTGTCGTTGTTGTAGGCGCCCCAGTCCGTGGAACCCGGTCCGTAGTGCCGGCCGTCGAACAGCGGCTCCATCACGGAGCGGGCGTTGTTGCCGAACCAGTCCGGGATCCAGCCGGGCTCGGCGATGTCCCAGGTGCCCTTCTTCGCGGCCACCGGGTCGGACAGGTACTTGCCGTAGAAGTCCGACGCCTTGACCGGGAAGCCCTCCACCTTGACGCCGCACTTGGCGAAGTCGGCCTGGATGGACTGGTAGACGTCCGGGTGCTTGCCCGAGGTCCGGTACGGGTCCTTCAGGGTCAGGCCGTTGGGGTACCCGGCGGCGGCCAGCAGGGACTTGCACTTGGCGGGATCGCCCTTGCTGCCGGGAGTGGGGTACGGGTCGAACTTCTCGTAGCCGACGTTGCCCGGCGGGATCACCTGGTTCAGCGGGGTGTTCAGGCTCGGCCCGCCGTAGATCTTGCCGATCGCCGTCTTGTCGACCGCGTACTCCAACGCCTGCCGCACCTTGACCTTGCCCAGCGCCCCGTTGTTGTTCGGCGACTGCATGTTGAAGATCTCGAACGGGTTGGTGCTGTAGTTCGGGTAGATCCCCATCCGCGGGTCCTTGGTCGCCTTGAGCTGCGGCACGTCCGCGGTGGGAACCGTGGTGTCCCATTCCATGTCGGCGGTTCCCGCCGCGATCTGCTGCTGCACCGCGGCCTCGTCCGGGCCCATCGTCACGTCGATCTCGTCCAGGTACTGGTGCCGGATCGGGTCCGAGGACTGCTTCCACGCCGGGTTCGGCTTGAGCACGTAGGACTGGCCGGACGTGTACGAGGCGATGTAGTAGGGGCCGTCGGAGATGGTGTGCTGACGGAACTCCGCCGAATCAGGCATGTAGTTCAGGTACTCCACCGGGACGGCGGAGCCGAACGTCAGCGTCAGGATGTTGATGAAGTCGGTGGCCGGGCTGACCAGCTGGAACTTCAGCGTCGTGTCGTTGACGGCGGTGATGCCGGAGATGTCGTTGTTCTCGATGTAGTCCTTGAAGGCGGCGGCGTTGGGCTTGACCGCCGAGAAACCGGACTTGCCGTCCTTGCCCTTGCAGAACTCCGTCATGCCGACGATCACGCCCTCGTAGTAGCCCGGGGCGCCCACCGAGCTCTGCGTCGGGTTGCACATCCGCTTGAAGGCGCGCACGAAGTCCCCGGCGGTGACCGGGCGAGGCGGCGAGGTGTTCCACATGACGTCCGGACGCAGGTGGATGGTGTAGGTCTTCTTGTCGGCCGAGATGCCGCCGTTGTCCACGGTCGGGATCTCGGTGGCCACGTCGGGCTCCGGGGTGATGGACTTCTGCGGGTCGGTGGAGGCCGGGAACGCGAACAGCTGCCGGGTGAAGGCCCGGTACAGCGTGTTGGTGGTGGTGTAGTAGCCGCCCGCGGTGTCCAGGTGGTCGACGTCGGCGTTGCCGACGATCTTGAGCGTGCCGCCCTTGGTCGGAGTGCCCTTGGTGTTGGCGTTGGCGAGCTGTTCCGGGGTCAGCGTGGTGGACTGGGAGGACGAGCTGCCGCCGGAGGCGGAGCCGCTCGTCCCGCCGGAACTCGACGACGACCCGCTGCCGGCCGACGATCCGCCGGACGACGCGCTGCCGCTTCCGGCACTGGACGTTCCGCTCTGGCTGCTCGTGCCGGAGGCGCTGCCACTGGCAGGGCTCGAGGCGCTGCCGCCGGACCCCGCGCCGGAGGTTGACTGCCCCGAGTTGGAGCTGCAGGCTGCGGTGATCATCGCCAGAATCGCAATGGCGGAGATCACCCCGGTTCGACTGGATCGCAATCGCATGTGGGCCTCCTAACGTCTTGTGAACGGGAAGCCTCGCCACGCATCCGGCGCGCACCGACCACGCCCGACAGTTGATGCGTCCGGCAACGGTCCGATGGCGGCGGGGGTACGCCGCGGGGCGGCAGAGGCGTCGACGTGTCGAGGCTGGTCGCGTGTCAGACCTGCGCTACGGCCGATGGACTCGGCGCGACGGCTCCGGTGCCATGGGCAAGAATAGGAGCGCAGGGGCGCGCTGGCCACTCGAAGCGATCACGGTCGGGTTGCGATCCGGTTGCTGCATCGTCAGCGAGCGGTCTCGGAACGGCCGGCGATCGCCGCCTCGAGCCGATCCACCCGTTCTGGGTCGACCACCCCGGCGGCCCGGTGCTCGACCGATGTGCTGCCGGCAGCCAGTCCCCTCCTTATCGCGGCGGGCCAGTCCCGGCCGGCCATCCGGGCCGTCACGACGCCGGCCAGGAACGAGTCGCCGGCGCCGATCGGGTTACGTACCGTCACCTCCGGGGCGGGCAGCCACAGGTCCACGCCCGGCCCGGCGACCGCGACGCCTGCCGAGCCGGCCGTCACCGCAGCCCACACCGCGCCGAGCCCGCGGAGGCCCTTCGCGGCGATCGCGGCCCGCTCCGGAACATCGTCACCGTCGTCGTGCACCGCCTCCGCCGTCCCGCCGCCGGATGCCGTGCCGGTCACCCTCTCCGCCTCGGACACGTTGGGGCACACCAGATCCGCCCCCGCCTGCACGGCCATTTCCAGCGGCAGGCCAGCGGCGTCGACCACCACCGTGGTGCCCCGGCGATGCCCCTCGCGCACGATGCGGGCATAGCCGTCCCGCGGCGCGCCGGGTGGCAGCGACCCGGAGCACACGATCACCTGGCCGGCGCCCGCCACCCGATCGAGTCGCTCACCCAGCGTCGCCATCAGCCGGTCCCAGTCGCCGGCAGCAAGCTCCGGTCCCGGTTCGTTGAGCAGCGTGACCCGGCCGCCGTCCTCCAGCAGCGCGGTACAGGTCCGCACCCGGCCGCCGACCGGCACCCCCACCAGTTCGAGGTCCTCGGCGGCGTACAGCGCCCGCAGGTGATCGCCGCCGATCTCGGGGACCGGCGCCAGCACGGTGGCCCGCACCCCCAGGCAGGCCGCCGCCCGGGCGACGTTGCCGCCCTTGCCGCCCGCGACGCTCACGCCTGCGCCGGTGCGGATCACCTCGCCCGGGCGCAGCTCGCGCAACGGCACGGTGTGGTCCACGGCCGGATTCGGGGTCACGATCAGCACCCGGCCATTCTCCCGGACGCGCCCCCGCCCCGGAACCTGCCGCATGGATCAACATCCACAGCAGGCACGAAGTTGGTCCCACCAGCATCACCAGCCCCATTTCCGGAACGTTCGTGCATGCGACAGAAGTTGATCCACGCGGGCGGCGCGGGTGGGGGCCGGATACTGTGCCTGTCGTGACAACCGCAGGCGAGCGCTGGGCCTATCTGGGGCCGGCCGGCACGTTCACCGAGCAGGCCGCCCTCGACCTGGCCGGCCGGACCGGTGCAAGGACCGGTGCGCGGACCGGTGCGCCGGTCGACCTGTGCCCCGCCACCTCCGTGTCGGCGGCCCTGGCCATGGTCCGCTCCGGGGAGGCATCAGCCGCCTGCGCCCCGCTGGAGAACTCCATCGAGGGGGCGGTGCCGCTCACCCACGACGAACTGACCCACGGCGACCCGCTGCTGATCACCGCCGAGGCGTACGTGACCGTCACCTTCCAGCTGCTGGGTCGCCCCGGCGGCACGCTGCGGGACGTGCG
>JBIQML010000107.1:0-3861 GCA_044463405.1 Nakamurella lactea
TCTGGCTCCAGGGCCTGGCGGGGCAGTCGGCGGACGCACCGGTGCCACTCGGCACCATCGTGCAGCGGGCGATGGCCCGGGAGCAGGGCCAGCCGAACGACCCGGCTCCCGCGGTCGCGGAGGGACTCCCGGTCCTGGCGCCGGGGCAGTCGGCCACCATCTCGGTGACGATCACGCCGTCCGCGCCCCGCGGCACCAGGGTGCGCGGTCACCTGTACGTGGACACGTTCGACGGGATCACCGGCGACGGCGATGAGCTCGTCGACCTGCCCTACGCGTACACCGTGGGATAGTGCCGGCCCGGCCCAGGTTCGACCACCCATGCCGGCCCGGGGGCCGGTCGTCCCGGGTCGGCCGGTCGTCCGGCCCCCGGTCGTCGGATCAGCCGGCCGCCCGGACCCGCCTGATCGAGGTGAACGCCAGGCCCGCCGCCAGCAGCAGGATGAACATGCCGTCCAGCGCATGCACCGCGCCGATCCACTGGTTGTCCTTGCCGAACTGCGCGAGGCCGTGCTGCGCGACCTCGGTCAGCACCGCCAGCACCAGCGCGCAGACCACCGTGCGCCAGGACGCGCGCGCCACCAGCGACACCAGGAAGATCACGACGGCCGCGATGCCCAGCGCGTTCCCGAGATCCTCGTGCGGGCCGAAGCCGACACCTGGCGTGTCATGCCGGTGGAAGGCTCCCAGGCCGGCCAGGAACATCTGCGCCAGCACTGCCAGCAACAGCACCACCGACAGCACGGCGTAGCTGACGTCGAAGACCCTTCGGGAGCCGGTCAGCGGCGCGACCGGCGGTGACGGGGACTACGGGTGCCTGATCATGCCGGCGGGCCGGGCCGAGGAGTGATTGATCTGCGTCACGATTCGCCTCATTCCTCACGGCTTCTCACCGTGTGCCTCACGGTGCTTCTCGGGTGGCACGGTCCGCCGGCAGCACCAGGCCCCGGCCGCCGTCCACCGTGATCAGCTGACCGTCGGTGAGTTCCTTGGTGGCGGTTCCGGTTCCGAGGACGGCCGGAATGCCGTGCTCGCGGGCGATGATCGCCGAGTGGGTCAGCACGCCGCCGCCGTCGGTGACGACCGCTTCGGCGACGCCGAACAGCACCGACCACGCCGGATCGGTGACGCTGCAGACCAGCACCTCGCCGCGGCGCAGCGATGCGAAATCGCCTGGGGTGCGGACGATACGAACCGGCCCGGTGTGCCGTCCGGAGGACCCGGGCACCCCCGTCAGCAGGGCGTCAGGGGCCGGTTGCCGCGGATGGCCCGAGGTCGGCGCGTCCAACTGGAGCGCCTCGTTGACGATGCGCGCGGCCCGCGGCAGCCAGCGCAGGTCCGGCATCGGGCCCGGCGGCGGGCCGTAGAATGCCGGCAACGGGTGCAGCGCCACCCACGCCCGTTCCGCCTTGGCCCTGGCGATCGGTCCTCGCAGCGATCCCGGCGGTGCGGCGCCCCGGGCGGCTGCCAGCACGGTGTCCATGTCCAGCATGACGACGTCTCGGGGATCGTCGATCTCGCCGCGGGCATGCAGTCGGACGCCGATCTCGATCGCGGTGCGGCGGGCCAGGCCGGACGGCGCCGACAGCGCCCACAGCACGTTGTCCTCGCGGACCGGGTAGGCGGCCATCGCCGCCGCCAGGGCGTCCTCGAAGCGCCGCCGGTCGGCGGCGACCCGGCCGGCGAGTGCGGCTCGCGCCCGGCCCACCGCCTGCTCGGCCCGGGCGCGCACGCTTCCGCCCGCCGGCTCGGCCTCGCCGTCCTGCTGCGCGGCCCGCAGGACCTGGTCGGCCAGCAACCCTTCCAGCAGACCGGGCATCTCCAGCAGCATGGGTGAGCCGGGATCGTCGTTGGCGGTGCGCACACCGTAGGTGTGGCACCAGGTGTCGAACGCCGCCCCGATTCCGGGGTCGGCCGCGCGCAGGCGCTCGGCGATACCGTCACCGCCCAGCACCGCCGCCCGGGCGGCCGGGTCGGCGGCGACCCGCTCCGCGAGGGCGGCGAGTTCCCGGGTCGGCTCGTCGGAGGCGGGGGACAGCCCCGCCAGCATGGCCAGCGCCTCGCCACGCGTCCAGCCGAGCAGGTCCTGGCAGCATTGCACCAGGCCGTACACCCCGACCAGATACGGTGCCATCAACCGGAAGTGGATGCCGAGGCCCTGCCGAGCGGCCTGCACCACCCGCTCCAGGTGCGCGGCGAGTTCGGTGTCGGACAACGCCGTCACGTCCACCTGCAGCAACTCGTCGGCCACCTGCCGTGCCCGCTGCTTCCCGTGGGACGTCCAGTCCGCGATATCGGCATCCAGATCACCGGAGGCGAGCAGGTTCCGGGCCCGCCGGCAGCGCTCGCGCAAGGCCGGAACCAGCCGGACGAGCGCGCCGAGAACCGGCCCGGGAGGCGGATTCCCGGACCGGTCGCCGGCCGGGACGAATCGTAGATAGGGTCGGCCGGCGACGCCGCGCACCTCCACCCGTTCGACCAGCGCTCCGCACCGGTCGAACACGCCGGACAGGCCGCGACCGACCTCCGGGGCGGCCACGGACATGCCCAACGGGGTCATGCCGCCCGGATAGCGATTCGGGTCGCTCACCCAGGTGCCGGGCGGCAGGTCGACGGTCGGCGGAGTCGGCAGCGCCGTGATCGGCCGGCTCTGCACCAGGCGCAGGCCGGACGCGTCGATCGCCCATTCGACGTCCTGCGGCGATCCCTCGTGGCCTCCCAGATCGCGGACCAGGCGGGCGATCTCGGCCGCCTGCTGGGCGGTGATGGCGCCTTCGCCGCCGTCCTCGCAGCGCGCGGATCCGCCCGTCACCGTCCACTGGTCCGCCTGCGCCGATCCACCCACCAACCGATCCGCCAGCCCGCGCACCGCGCTGATGTGCACGGCGTCCCGATCGCCGGTGACCGGGTCGGCGCCGAAGGCGACGCCGGCGGCGCGGGCGTCGATCAGCGGCTGGATCAGCACCGCCATCGGGGCACCACCGGCGGATGCCCGGACCCGGCCGACGGCGTCGGTCAGGTCGGGTTCGCGGGGCAGCACCCGAAGCAGGGTCAGGTACTGCCCCGCGGCGGACGCGAGCGCGCCGTCCTCTACGGGGGATGAGGAGCGCACCGCGACCGGGCCGGTGCCCAACCGGTCGGTGACGATCTCGAGCAAGGCTCCGTTCGCGCTGACATCTGCGGGCCGGGTCGACGGATCGCCGACCGGGACGACGACCCCGTCCATCACGGGAAAGCCCTCCGCCCGGAGCCGCGCCAGGGTGGCCGCCTTGCGTCCGACCAGCGCCGGATCGGTGGCCACGGGATCGTCCAGGGTGGACACGGTCCCGCCCGCCGGAGGCGAGGCGGGATCGGGGCGCTGCGCGCCGATCATCGAGCCGAACCCCGCCAGGAGGATCGGGGCGGCATGGCCGCGTCACCGATGACGCCAACCACCGCGTCGTGCCGTCGCGGGTTCGCCGATCTGTCACGTGCCTCTCCCGACCGGACGAGCGGGCCGATCGCCAGCACCAGATCGCCCACCTGCTCGCCGATGTCGCGCAGCCCGGAGGTGAACCTCGGCTGCGCTCGGAACGGGCTCATTCGACGGCCTTCGCATTCATGACAGAAATACTGACATGACGACTGATGTACTGTCAACACCATGGCGACATCACGCACGCCCCCGGGGACGGGGTCTCGCCGCTATCGCAGCCCCCTGCGGGCGCAGCAGGCACGGCGGACCAGGGAGCTCATCCTGGCGTCGTTCGCGGATCTGGTGCTCGCCCGAGGCGTCTCGGGGGCGACGATGGCGGCCGTGGCGGAGCGGGCCGGTGTCGCGGAGCGGACCGTGTACCGGCACTTCCCGAACGCGAAGGCGCT